>JAEWBD010000350.1 GCA_023391315.1 Bacteroidota bacterium
ACCAACAGCAGCGCCCTGTGTTGCTTCAATATCTTTTTCCCATCTTAAATGGCTTTCCACCGGATCTACGCTAAGACCAATGATCTTGCAATTGCGTTTGGTAAATTCAGGTTCTATTCTTGCCATATAGCCTAATTCGGTTGTACATACCGGAGTAAAATCTTTGGGGTGAGAAAAAAGCATAGCCCAGCCATCGCCAATCCATTCATGAAAATTGATAGGGCCTTTTGTGGTTTCTGCTTTAAAGTCTGGTGCGGTGTCACCAAGTCGGATACTCATGTTGTTTATTTTTAATTGTTCGATAATAAAAGCTTTATGTATCAATATACTAATAATAAATGTTTTGATGTTCACCTTCGCACTGCTGCGGTTACAACGCTGCGAGAAACTATGTTTATGAAGCGATATGTAACAGGTGTTTTATAGCAATCAGGTTACCTTTCTGCACAGGGTGCAATATATGCCTGTAACAGTTCGCTTAATAACGGTCTTGCTCCATTCAAAGTTACGTCGAGGAAACAAAAATACATAATGAAAAAAATAAATGAAACAAAGAAAGGTTCATGGAATAGCAGGAAGCTCCGGATTATATGTTGTTTTGTTTTTGAATGAATGCTGCAGGTTGCCCTTTGAGAGATTTTATGCAGAATCCACATTGTTTCTTTTTCGTTTGCACATATACTGTATATTACAAATCAAAATTTAATTTGATGACCGGGTTAACAGGCATCCCGGTTACGAAATAATCTTAGCAGAAAGTAAACATTTCAAACAACACAATACAATGAAAAGAAGAAGTTTTATAAAAACCACTGTTGCAGGAAGCATGGCTTTTCTCCTGCCCTTTCCTTCACGGGCAATTGTTACCGGTAATAAATTAAGGATAGCACAGGTGGGTTTGGGTGGCCAGGGCTTAAGTGATTTGCATGATATTGCTTCGCATCCTGATGTGGAAGTGGTAGCTCTTTGTGATGTTGATGCAAATAAATTAAATGAGATTAAAAACACTTATGCCAATGCGCAAACATTTACAGATTATAAAGCAATGTTCAAAAATATGGGTGGTAATATAGATGCAGTGGTTGTGTCTACAACAGACCATGCACATGCGCCGGTTTCGTTAATGGCCATGGAACTGAATAAAAATGTGTATTGTCAAAAACCTTTAACCCATTATATTTCTGACTCAAGGAAAATGGATGCAATAGCCGCTCAAAAGAAACTGATAACACAAATGGGCATACAGGTGCATTCTTTTTATGAATATAAACTGGCCACCATTTTAATTCAAAAAGGCATTGTTGGCAAGGTTAAAAAAGTAATTGCCTGGTCGCCAAAAGTGTGGGGTTATGATGGCCCGGCGCCCGAAGGCAGCGATCCCATACCGGAAGGATTGAACTGGGATTTATGGTTGGGCACTGCACGCAAGAGGCCTTACAAAGAAGGATTTTATCATCCTTCGAAATGGAGAAAATGCATTGATTATGGTTGTGGTACTTTGGGCGATATGGGCGTTCACATTTTTGACACGCCTTATAATGCCTTGCAATTAACGGTTCCTTTAACAGTAAAAAATTCCTGCAGGCAGCCAACCGATTTTGGCCATCCTGAAAAAAATCATGTTTCCTATACTTTCCCCGAAACAAAATACACTACTCAAACACTTGAATGGGTTTGGTATGATGGAGAAGGCGCACCGGAAGCACAGGATGAGTTGATGCTTCCCGGAGGCGAAAAATTGCCTGACCAGGGAGCTATGTTTATAGGAGAAAGTGGCCAGCGGTTATTATTGCCGCATTTCATGCAAATGCCTAAGCTGATCGTAAATGATGCTTTCCGGGAAATTGATATAAATAAATATGACCCGGATGGAAGAGCAGGCAAACCTGCTGCCAGCTATGAGGAAGGCAGCCCGAAACATTACCATGAATTTGTAGATGCCTGCCTGGGAAGAACAAAATGCAGCGCACCTTTTTCCTACTCGGCTAAACTCACAGAAGTTATTTTATTAGGTGTGATTGCAGCAAGATTTCCGGAGGAAACATTGCATTGGGATGGCAAGAATGCAAAATTTAAAGAAGAAAAGGCGAATGCATATTTAGCCGGGTGAGTACTGGTAAGCTTACAAAATGTATAAGTACTTTTTTTTTAATGCAGCTAAAAGAGTGTACAAAATTCTTATGCCGTTTCGGTTGTTATTGTGTTTTCTCTTTTAGCCTTCTTAAGCAACAATTTTTTAAAAATGACTGCTTATTTCTTTACCTTCTGCATTCTGCTGCTGCAGCGTCCAGTTGTCGGTTAAAGAAGAGGCTATCCAAACGTTTCCTGATTTTCTGAAGACTTCTGTAACAAAGCCAATATTATTAAACTGGCTTTCCAATTCTGCAACCGTAACATTATGGCTTATGTCAATAACAATTTCATCAGCTGTACGTATAAATTCATTCAACCTTATCGTTGCAGGTAGCGGTTCTTTTTTTACGGCAATGAAATTATTGGCAAAAGGCTTTTTATACAATTCTATTTTTAAAAACGGATAGCAGCTTGTAAATATCTTCTTTACATCATCTACCTTGCTTTCTTTATCTATAAACAATTTCATTTTATTTTATTGAAGTGTCATTACTGCAAATGGCGCTTTAAATATTAACTGCTTCGATTTGCTTTTATAAAAGAAGCTATGCTTTTTAGGAAAGGTTAAAATAATATCAGCATTATTTTCTTTTGCAAAATCTATAATCCCTTCATATACGTTTCTATTGTAAATGAAATGACCATGTGCATTGCAACTGCTCAGGTAACCAGTTAATTCATTCATCCGGCGTGATGTTATTTCCGGTTTATCCTCTCCGTTACTTACGTGTACAACATCGAGCTGCGCATTAAAAACCTTTACAATATTTTTTATTCTTTCTATTGGCAAACCAGATATATTCTCAAGGTCTGCTGCCAGTAATATTTTTCTAATGGGCTTATGCTCAAGGCCACGGGGCACAACGATGACAGGATATTTGAGATTTTTTGAAAGATAAACCGTAATGCTGCCCTTGAAAAAATGCTCCATAAAGCTTGCGCCTCTTGTAGCCATAATTACGGCCAGTGGTTTTTGATGCCTGCACGCACTAATGATTTCGCTCTCGGTAAAGCCAATGGTTTTTTTAGTGTGTACAGGTATCTTTTTATTCGTTCTTTTTATTAAATCATTTTTAAGGCTGTTTAATTTCTCATCAATTTCATCATGTGCAGGCGCCGTATAAATGTCTCCGCTATTACCGGGCGTGCCGGTTGCATGCAAAACCACGAGCCTGGTGTTTAATGCAAGAGCCATGTCCGCTGCATAATTCACCGCGTTTAATGAAGCTTGTGAAAAATCAGTAGGCGTTATAATCGATTGCATGTATAAAAAATAAGCAACGAATTTATACCCGTCTCTTTCCATACAATATGATGTGCATCAAAATGCGGGATGATTAATATCATATTTCTCCAACAGTTTGCCAGACACAGGCCATGATCATTATCAGTGGTTAAGTTGATGTTCATCACCAAAACAGCATAAGCAGCAAGATATTTTTACAAAAAATCAAAAAAATATGTTTGGTAACCTTGGAGATGACGCCATTGAAACCGTATTGCGGCATCAGATAATCGGCCACATTGGCTGTCATGCAAACGATATTACGTATGTAGTCCCTGTCAGCTATGCTTACGAAAATGGTTATGTGTACGTGCACACCGAGGAAGGAATGAAAATAAATATGATGCGGCAAAATCCGAAAGTTTGTTTTGAAACATACCTGATGGAAAATATGGGCAACTGGCAATGTGTGATTGCATGGGGCTATTTTGAAGAAATAACCCAGGAAGAAGAACGCCGGAAAGCCCTGCAAATTTTGCTTAACCGCAATTTGCCGATAATAACAAGCAAAACAGTACAGCTTACTGAGGAATGGCCATTTGTTCCTGAAAATGTAAATGAAATAAAAGGAATTGTATTCCGCATCAAGCTTACCATGAAAACCGGAAGGTATGAAAGGACGGAAGAAGTGCGCTATTAATTACTATTATTATACAATCCTCCACTACTTGCAGTTATAAGCGTAACCATTACAATCGTTAAGATTTAAATATTACCCCCTGCTTGGTTATTGGAAACAGTTGCTATGTTTAAAATAAGTATGCCTGTAAACATCACAATTGCAGCCCCGAGCAGCATTTCGTTTATATACGGAACGCCTGTATAAGTAATGGCATCAAGCCCCTGCAGCATAAGCAGCGCCTCGTTTAAAATAATACCTGCTATAAAGATCCACACGCCCCGGGCAAAGCGCTTGTTATATAGAAAATAACCGTTGTATAAACTATACGCCAGGATAAATATGCTGAATATGCCAAGAAATACAAGGTGCAAGTAGCCAATTACAATGGGCCTGAAACCAAAAGCCCAGGTGCTTAACGCAGGAATGGTAGAACCTAACTGCAGTAATAATTTTATGCTTAGCGCTATTGCCGGCAAAATAAAAAGCCATGTAACAGACTTGTGCTGTTGTGAAAAAATGGCAATGCGGTTTGAGACCAGTTTTACAGATAATACTCCCCATGCGATAACCTGCACAAAAGCTGCCGCTACAACAATAATGTATATCCATGTTGGGATGGGGAGCCATAATGCAGACAGAAAATAAGCCGGCAGGCAGGCAAACGCAAACGCATAAAAAATATTTTTTTTCAGCTTTAGAGGGAACAGCGATTCCGGCAGTTTATTCATGAATAAACCTATGCAGGTAAAAAAGAACCAGCCGTTGTATTGAAAATGCAGGTAGAAATAAATTGATGCCAGGTATATATGCTGGTAGATGTGTTTCGTTGCCATCATATAAGCTAAAGTATAAGGGCCTATTGATGATAATACACTCCATATCAAAGCAGCTTTTATCCATGCATGGGTAACAGTTTTTTTATTGATCCTGTTTAAATCGCGCCATACCACAATAGCAAATGCGTACGACACAAAAATCGACAGCGTTGAAAAAATGATTGACATTAATCCATAGCCTTCAAACGGAAAACAAAACAGCATGCCGTAAGCCGTAACAAGATTGGCAAACAGTAAACGGTTATATTTTTTAAGTGAAAAAGACGCTTTGTTTTTTGCAATATAAAATGCAATAAACGTCATAAGCGCCTGTGTAATCCAGCCTGCAAATGCAAAATGCGAATGTGCGTTAAGAAAATATTTTTGAGTAATGAAAGGCAGGCTGAAAGCAATTTTATAACGCATAACCAGGCCAAGAAAAGCCACAAGCAACAGGTTAAAAACTGCAATGCGCAGCCATTTATATAAACTTATACTCATTGTAGCAAAGAAAAAAACAACCGCATAGTATTTTTATGACCCTAATCATAATCAGAGTAATATGCTATGAATATAATAATTGGTAAGTGCTGAGTTGTGCGTAAATACTTATTCTCATTATTCACTTAACCTGCGCATTCCTCAAAATTATATATATGCTTTCCCTTTTTTAATGGCGATGAAGCCATCTTCTTCCAGCCTTTTCATGGTGCGTATAACGGTTTCTACGCGCAAGCCAAGCATGTCTGCAATACGCTGGCGCGATAATTCAATCTTAAATATTTTTTCTTTAGGGCAGCCACTTTGCTTTTTAAGCATATCTAATAAAGTAACTATGCGGTGATGCGGCCTTTCCCGGGCAATTTCTTTTGCCATAGCCGTTTTCATATAGAGCATCGCACCCAGCATTGTCGCAAAATCATATAATATCTCCTCATTATTACGCAGCAGGTATAAAAAGTTTTCCTTTGCTATTTTTAAGATAACGGTATCCTCATTGGCAATAGCAGTAGCGGGATAACGGGCATTAATTAATAATGAAGGTTCACCAAAGCTTTGGCCTTCATTAAATAAACCTTGTATGAATTCTTTCCCATCCCTGAAAATATTTACCATACGCACAGACCCTTTTGAAATCTGGAAAAAAAACAGGGGCTCATCGCCTTCAAAGAAAACACATTGGTCTTTCTTATATTTTCTGAATGTTGCCCCATAAGTAAGTAAAACATCTTCCTGTATCATGAATGTGGCTTTTCAGTATTCCCAAATATATGAATCGAATTATAAAAAGTTGACATTAATCATGCTATTACTTATTGTTTTTATGATTTCAGTCATAACTATAAGCCCATTGGATTTTAACCTTTGCATATTATTAAAAACAAACAGATACAATATGAAGAAAATGCTTGCAATTACAATTATCTCTGCCTTGCTGTACGCCTGCTCTGGCGGCGCTGGTAGCAATGAGAACAGCAACGCTGATAATAAAAGTACTGATCAGGATGCAGGTACCAAATCCTTGGCGGATTATGATCCACACCGCGGTGAAGGAAAATTTTCAAATGTTGAAGTTGGCCCGGTGGATGCAACAATGGCAGATGCGGGTAAAAAAATATTCGATGTAAAATGTTCTGCCTGTCACAAGCTTACTAACGAATAATTAGTTGGACCGGGCTGGTCCGGTGTTACCTCAAGGCATGAGCCTGCATGGATCATGAATTTCATTACCAATCCGGATGCCATGATTGATAAAGATCCCGAATTGCAATCACAGCTCGAAATATGTCTCGTAAGAATGCCTAACCAAAATCTAACCGATGATGACGCACGCCACATTCTCGAATTCATGCGTAAAAATGATGGCGCTAAATAAAAAATAAAACAATCTAATATATGAAACTATCAAATGTGCCGGCAGCACTTGCACTGGCGGCAGCACTAATACTATGTGCTTACTCATGCAAACCAAAAAATACTGCTAATGCAGTAAGCGCTGATGCTGCACAAAAAACTTACGTACCTCCCGGTAAATACGATGAATTTTACGATTTTGTTTCCGGTGGTTTCAGCGGGCAAATGAGCGTGTATGGATTGCCTTCGGGGAGATTACTTCGCGTAATACCAGTGTTCTCTGTTGACCCGCAGGCCGGCTATGGTTACAGCGAAGAAACAAAACCCATGCTCAACACTTCACATGGCTTCATTCCATGGGATGACCTGCATCATATAGAAGCTTCACAAACAAACGGAGAAATTGATGGCCGCTGGGTGTTTGGCAACGGTAATAACACACCCCGCATTGCACGTATTGATCTAAGCACCTATAATACGGCAGAAATTCTGGAATTGCCTAACAGTGCGGGCAACCACTCCTCTCCTTTCACCACAGAAAACACTGAGTATATTGTGGCAGGCACCCGCTTTAGCGTGCCGCCCGATAATGCTGATGGTGATGTGCCCATCGATTCCTATAAAAAGAATTTTCTGGGTACGATAAGCTTTGTAAGTGTTGATAAAAATTCCGGCAACATGAAGATTGCCTTCCAGCTAAAAATACCAGGCATTAATCTCGACCTGAGCCATGCCGGCAAAGGCCCGTCACATGGATGGTTTTTCTTCTCCTGCTACAATACAGAACAGGCGCATACATTGCTGGAAGTAAACGCATCACAGCGCGACAAGGATTTTATTATGGCCATTAACTGGAAGAAAGCGGAAGAATACCTGCAACAGGGCAAAGGTGTAAAGCAACAAGTGAAATATGCACATAATGTGTATGATGAAAAAACACAAACAGCTACTTCCACCATAGAAACAGAAGTTACCGTTTTAGATGTTATGTCATTGCCAGGTATAGCTTACATGATGCCCTGCCCCAAATCGCCGCATGGCTGCGATGTTGACCCCACCGGGGAATACATTGTTGGTTCCGGTAAATTAGCCGCTTTAATACCAGTGTTTAGTTTCAATAAAATGATGGATGCCATCAACAACAAAAAATTTGATGGTACTTATGAAAATATCCCGGTATTGAAATATGAAGATGTTTTATATGGCGAAGTGAAGAAGCCGGGTCTAGGCCCATTGCACACAGAGTTTGACGGAAAGGGCAACGCTTATACTTCTTTCTTTATTTCATCTGAAATTGTGAAATGGAATATTAAAGATTTGAAAGTGCTTGACCGTGCACCTACTTATTATTCTATCGGCCACTTAAGCATTCCGGGCGGTGATACCAAAAAGCCAAATGCAAAATATGTTATCGCTTATAACAAGATCACCAAAGACCGTTACCTGCCTACGGGCCCTGAACTGGCGCAAAGTGCGCAGTTATATGATATCTCCGGCGATAAGATGCAACTGATACTTGACTTTCCAACCATTGGCGAGCCGCACTACGCACAGGCTATCGAAGCCAGCCTTATAAAAGATAAGAGTAAAAAGTTTTATGATATTATGCAGAATGAAAACACTTATGCCACCAAGGGTGAGCCTAATGCAAAAGTGGTGCGGGAAGGCAATAAGGTGCATATTTATATGACGGCAATACGGTCTCACCTTGCACCTGATAATATTGAAGGCGTGCAGGTAGGCGACGAAGTTTATTTTCATTTTACCAACCAGGAGCAGGATTGGGATATACCACATGGATTTGCCATTAAAGCGGCTAACACAGCAGAGTTGCTGGTAATGCCCGGCGAAACACGCACATTGAAATGGATACCCGAAAAGGTGGGCATATATCCTTTTTATTGCACTGATTTCTGCAGTGCTTTGCACCAGGAAATGTCTGGCTATATACGCATTTCACCTAAAGGAAGCAAAGTACCTTTGGCATTCGGTACAGGCGATAAAGCGCCGGGTGGTAAAGACACAACTACTATCAGTAAATAATATTGCAGGGTGGGAATGTTGTGTTTCAGCCGCACAATTTTATTATAGTTCCCACCCTTCTTTACACTGATGTTTTTAGAGGTTATATACAACCTAAAAGTTATATATGTGCGCCCATTTAAAAAATTTTGTCAAACAGAAAAATATACGGGGCGTTTCCTGCCCGGCTGAACTGTTCAGACGGTACCGGGCATAAAAAATATACGGATGAAACTAAAAAAATTAAAGCCCTGGATAAGATCACTTACCTTTCTTTCAGCCTTATTACTGGTGCTGGTCTTATTTTTTCCTATATGGAAAATAGAATTAACGGCGCCCCAATATCCCGAAGGCCTGGCATTGCAGATATTTGCAGGAAAAATTGGTGGCGATGTAGAAATTATTAACGGGCTTAATCATTACATAGGAATGAGGACCCTGCACGCCAACGATTTTATAGAGTTTACCCTATTGCCTTACTGTATTATATTTTTTGCGGTGCTGGTATTTGTTACGGCCATCAGTAACCGCAAAAGCATGTTGTATTTTACAACGGTTCTGTTTGTTGCTTTCTGTATTTTAGCCATGTTTGATTTCTGGAGATGGGAGTATGATTACGGCCACAATCTTAATGCCGAAGCGCCGATACGCGTGCCCGGCATGGCTTATCAGCCGCCTTTGCTTGGCTATAAGCAACTATTAAACTTTGGCGCATTCTCCATTCCCGATATTGGCGGATGGATATTTATTGCAGCCGCTGCTTTACTGGTGCTTTGCATGCTGTTTCAGATTAACATTTCAAAAAAAGAAAAAAAGTTATTATGAAAAATATAGTTGCTGTAATCATAACACTATCGTTCCTGGTTGCATGCACCTCTGCAGGGCCGGAGCCTTTTCAGCTTGGCAAAGAGCCATGCAGTTTTTGTAAAATGACAATATCCGATCCCCAGTTTGGTGGTGAAATAATTACCACAAAAGGTAAAGTGTATAAGTTTGATGACCTGCATTGTCTCATGTCGTTCTTAAAAGAAGGCACCGTTGCAAAAACGGATATTAAAGACATGTATGCCGTAAACTTTAGCGGCAGTCACAATCTTATAAAAGCAAATGAAAGTTTATTGTTGTATAAAAGCGATCTTTTACACAGCCCCATGAACGGCAATATTGTAGCTTTTGACAACCGCGACAGCCTTGCAGTGGTAATGAATAAGCTGCCTGGCGGCATGCCTTTAAACTGGGATGAGCTGATCAAATAAATCAATATATAGTTACCGCCTCCTGGTTGCAGGTTTAAATTTTATTGTGTCGCCTGTAACCAGCATTTTGTAATATGTAACTAAAATCAATGAAAATTTTTTCATTCATAGTTTTCTTTTTTGCAGGCTGCATTTTTTATGGAGCTCAGTTGAATGCGGCAACACTAATTGTTGGTAAAAACCAAATATTTACCTCAATTAAAACGGCGCTGCAGCATTGCAAAAACGGCGATACCATTTTAGTTAATGCAGGCCTGTACAAAGAACAGGAAATTGTAATTGATAAATCTGTTGTATTAAAAGGCATTCAGCAACCTGTTTTAGATGGTGAAAGCAAATACCAGATCATCTTAATTAAAGCGCCCAATGTGGTAATCGATGGCTTCAGGTTGCAGCATTCAGGGCGGTCTGATGTAAATGATATTGCCGCCATTAAAATTTTTCATGCAGATAATGTAACTGTTTCAAACAATACAATTGATGATGCTTACTGGGGCGTCTTAGCGCAGTACAGCAATAACTGCATTATTACCAATAATCGTTTGCAGGCTTATGCCAATGAATCAAACAGTGGTAACGGCATTCACTGCTGGAAGTGCGACAGCCTGCGCATCACAGATAACACGATCAAAGGTCATCGCGATGGAATTTATTTTGAGTTTGTAACCAACTCCATCGTTCAAAAAAATATTTCTGAAAACAATCTTCGTTACGGATTGCATTTTATGTTCTCACATAATGATGCCTATATTTCAAACATTTTTAAACAAAATGGCTCCGGTGTTGCGGTTATGTTTTCACATGGCGTAAAAATGACAGGCAATTCATTTGTTAAAAACTGGGGCGATGGTGCTTACGGCTTATTGCTCAAAGAAATTACAGACAGCTATATCTATCACAACCGCTTTATAAGTAACACGATTGGCATTCATGCCGAAGGCACAACA
>JAEWBD010000365.1 GCA_023391315.1 Bacteroidota bacterium
CTTATGAAGAAGCATAACCTGCTCGCCATTTTTCTTAATCTTACCTGATGTGTTGAGCTGCCTGTCTTTATTTATTGCTGCATTATTTCTTCTTTATCAATCAAAAAATATATTTTATGAATAATAAAAACTATTACATAGAATCAGAAATTGGTACACTTCGAAAGCTGATTATACATAGCCCTGATGGCGGCATTGGAAAAATAATACCGGGCACTTTTGCCGACAATTTATACGATGACATAGTTCATTTAAAAAGCATGCAGAAAGAATATAATCATTATGTAATGCTGCTGTTGTATTTCCTTGATCCTGATAAAATTAATTATATAAAAAAATGCCAGGCGTCTGCCGATGAAAAGCTTAAAGCCAATTGTTTTATTCCCGGCAAGAAAGAATATTTCAATTCAGATAATGTGCTTGAAGTGCAGCATTTATTAGAACTAATATTGAAAGACGAAAAAGTAAAGCTCCGGTTAATTTCAGCCGTTTGCTCATATGAAGAATCCAGCCATAAAACACAACTGCAGCTTGAAGCCATAGATGATGCCGCGCTGCTCGCCAGAATTTTAATCAGTGGCATCCTGCCTAAAGAAGCAAGCGGCTCGCATGAAGACCAATACATCTTTCCGCCAATCCCCAATTTTATATTTACAAGGGATATCGGCATCATGATAAAAGACCATATTCTTTTAAGCCGCATGGCCACCACGGCAAGAAAACGCGAATCGCTCATCACAAAATTTCTTGCCATGTATTTCCTGTTTAAGGAAGATTCAAATAAAGTAATGGAAGTGATTGAAGACAGCGATTTCTTTTTATATGAAGAAATGGAACGCAAAGCCCGGTTTATAAGCATTGAAGGCGGAGATATCATGATGATACATCCGCAGCATCTGATTGTAGGGTGCAGTGAAAGAACTTCATCCAACGCCATCAATGAAATTATCCATACTATTTTTTCAAAGGATCTCGGTATTGAGAAAATTTCTGTTGTAAAAATTGCAAAGAACCGTGCGCAAATGCACATTGACACCATTTTCACACAGGTAAAACGCAATGTTTGGGTGTTATACGGAAGGTATTCTGAAAATATTATTGCGGCTGAAAATAAAGTGAAGCAATCTTATTTAAGGCGGCTGATGCACCAGCCGGATTTAGTTGGCATTGAAGAGCCCGAAATACTACAGTTTTATAAGCCGGCTGATGCATTTTATAAGCCGGAGATAGATTACAGCGTTGATAAAAAACTTGCGGGCATTGAAGAATTACTGGTGCAGGTAAGTGTTGAAGATTATCATTGCGATCCTGCTGATGTGAAAATAATTTACAGCGGCGGTAATGAATTTCCTTACGATGACCGGGAACAGTGGACGGATTCCTGTAATGTGGTTGCTTTAAAGGAAGGTGTTGTAATTGGTTACGACAGGAATGATTATACCGCCGACAGTTTTCGTAAAAACGGGTTCGAAGTAATTACTACAGCCGAATTGTTTAAAAAATTTGATGGCGGTTTAAGCCCGCAATCATTAAAAGATACATTGATTTTATTGCCGTCTGCAGAACTCTCAAGGGCGCGTGGCGGCTCGCATTGCATGAGTATGCCTTTGTTAAGAGACAAACTCATATAATAATGCATCAATTAAAATGCAGTTAATCTACTTTCCGGTAAAGGCCCTTCGCAGCAAGGCTATAACCGCCGTAAAAACAGCGGAACCAATTACTGCCCAAACAACAGGAAAAGATTGGCCTTGTATGGAAATTTCAAAAATAGGCGGCAGTCCGAATTTGGCTGCTATCCATGTGCCGATATAAGCGCCGATAAAACCAACGATAATTGATACAAGGCAGCCACCAAGATCGTAACCTGCAAGTGACTGGCCAATACCGCCGCATATTGCAGCTATTAAAAGCAGGAGCAGAAATCCCATTAATGTCATGGCAAAAAATTTAATTAAATATAAACTTATTTACAATGCGGTTTATTTAAGCTGAAATGAAGGTGTAAATAATCAATCATTAATGCTCAATTGCTTCAGCCTTATTCCACACGCGTAAACATCATGGTTCTTCCAAGCCATCTTACAAGATAGTATCCCCTCACTTTAAGGTCATTGGGCGATGTTAGCCAAACAGTAGCATCCCAGGTGCGGCCGCTGGTACAATCATAAATTTTTCCGCCTACCCACCGGTTTTGCCTGGCATTATATTCAAGGCCCGATAATACATCCATGCCCACAATTTTCCTGGATCTTAATTCTTTATCAGGATTCTTTATATCGGTTTCGGGCAACATATTACCAGGGTTATTGAACCACACTATTCTTGCCTGGAAATTGTCATCCTGTTTATAAACTTCCACAATAAGGTTTTTTTCTGCAGATTCCCATTTGCCTAATATGGCGTCGGGATTATGTTGCGCTTTAAGCGAAAAGGCTGATAATAACAAAGCAATTACAGTAATATATTTCATCGGCATTAAGATGGATTGCAACTTATATGCAAAGTGCATGCAATTATTATATGATTTTTATTTTAACAGAACATATTCTTCAGGTATACTTCACCATGCTTGAATGATAAAGCTTCATTTAACGGATTGATGGCAATATATATAAGTTATGTGAGTTTGAATAATGATATAAATAGCCGAGGGCGTCATTTGGCGTTAGGGGAAAACCTTGGCGGTATGGCACCCTTAGCTGATAAATGAAAGAATTTAAATAAAAAATATTTTTACCCTCAGCTAAAAATATATAAGTACTTATATATTTGTTGAATGAATTTTTATCAGGATTTAGGCTTCCTTGTTTTCGGCAGCCGTTTAAAACGTTTGGGGAATACATTTATAAATGATGTAAACCGCATATACAAAAACCATAAGATACAGTTTGACGCCTCGTGGTTTCCCGTATTTTATATCCTTTCGCAAAAAGATGAAGTTTCTATAAAAGAAATTTCAAATAGCCTGAAGGTATCCCACTCCGCAATCAGCCAGCTTGCAAGCAGCCTGCAGCAAAAAGGTTTGATTAAATCCGTTACATCAAAAACAGATGCCCGCCATAAAAATATTATGCTTACTGCAAAGGGCAGGAAACTGCTGGAAAAAATAAAACCCGTTTGGTCTGCACTTGAAAAAGCCATGAATGAACTGGCGGAAGCATCGGGCAACAGCAGTAAAAAAATATTAAAAGCTCTAACAGGTATTGAAACCAGTTTAAATGAGAAAGGCTTTTTTGAAAGAATTGAAACGCACCTGTAATTGATTGTTTGTATGAGTTACAATTATCTTCCCCTCGATAAAAGCTGGCTTGATTTTGACCAGGTAAAGCACCTGCTGGATTACAACCAGCAAATCTCCATTACGTTTGACGCACACGACCGCATTAATAAATGCCGCGAATACCTCAACAAAAAAATGGCTGACCCGGATTCAGTGTATTATGGTATAAACACCGGGTTTGGTTTTTTACAAAATGTGCGCATAAAAAACGGCCAGATAGAAAAACTGCAGGATAATCTTTTAAAATCGCATGCCTGCGGCATGGGAGAGGAGGTGCCTGCCGTTATTGTAAAGCTCATGCTTATGCTGAAAGTGAAATCGTTGAGCTATGGTTACAGCGGTGTGCAGATAGATACAGTGAAGCGGCTGATGGATATGTTTAATCATGATGTATTACCTGTGATTTATACACAGGGCTCGCTGGGTGCATCAGGCGACCTGGCGCCTTTAAGCCATTTGAGTTTGCCATTGATTGGTTTGGGTGAAGTGAATTATCAAGATAAAAAACGAAAAGTAGAAGGTTTATGGCAGGAACTTGAATGGGAAGTTATACGCCTGCAAAGCAAGGAAGGCCTGGCTTTGATTAATGGTACACAATTCATGAGTGCATATGGATTGTATTGTTTAAAAAAAGCAGAGCACTTAATTAAAATGGCGAATCTTATTTGCGCTTTATCTTATGATGCTTTTGATTGTATAACAGAACCTTTAAATGAATGTATTCAAATAATCCGGCCACATAAAGGTCAAATTGAAGCTGCAAAAACCATTCGTGCCTATTTGAACGGAAGTGAAATTACAGCACGCAAAAAAGAGCAGGTGCAGGACCCTTATTCATTTCGATGTGTGCCGCAGGTGCATGGCGCCACCAAAGATGTTTTTGATAATGTGCTAGATGTTTTCTTAACAGAAATAAATTCCGTAACAGATAACCCTAACATTTTTCCGGATGATAATTTAATTGTAAGCGGCGGAAATTTTCATGGCCAGCCTTTGGCTTTAAGACTGGATTTTTTAAGCATTGCCATGAGTGAATTAGCTAATATAAGTGAACGCAGGATTTATCAATTAATAAGCGGGCAAAGAAACCTTCCTTTGTTTCTTGTAACCGATCCCGGTTTGAACAGTGGTTTCATGATTCCGCAATACACGGCTGCCGGCATTGTAAGTGAGAATAAACAATTATGTACACCGGCCAGCATTGATTCCATTTCATCCAGCAACAACCAGGAAGATCATGTAAGCATGGGCGCCAATGCTGCTACAAAATGCCTGCGGGTAATTAATAATGTGGAAAAAGTTTTAGCCATTGAATTGCTGAGCGCTGCACAGGCATTGGATTTCAGAAGGCCTGCAAAGACTTCTGAGTTATTGGAAGAATTACATGCTGCGTTCAGAAAAGTTGTTTCGTTTAATAAGGAAGACAGGGTTTTGCATGATGATATGATGAAAGCGGTGGAATTTATTTCTTCTTATCAAATTGAGTAGAGTAGGATGAATGACAATCTTAATTTGCCTGAGGAATTAAAAGATTTATTCATTCCTGAATTTAAGATGCATCATAGCATTCATGCAGTACAAGTGAGTGACACAACCGTGATGCCATGAAATGGCGCAGCTGATAACATAAAATATTATCTATGACAACAACACAGTTTAAATACGATGCTGTTAAATACAAAACACCAACAGGCTTGCAACTCAATTGCAAAGGCTGGATTCAGGAAGCCGCATTGCGCATGTTGTTGAACAATTTAAATCCTGATGTGGGGGAAAGGCCTGATGAATTAATTGTGTATGGCGGCCGTGGCAAAGCAGCCAGGAACTTTGAAGCGCTGGATAACATTATTGCTGCTTTAAAAATTTTAGAGAATGATGAAAGCCTTTTAATACAAAGCGGCAAACCTGTCGGTATTTTAAAAACGCATGAAAATGCACCACGCGTTTTAATATCCAATTCACAGCTCGTACCCAATTGGGCTAACTGGAAACATTTTGATGAACTGGAAAAAAAAGGTTTGATGATGTTTGGGCAAATGACGGCAGGCAGCTGGATTTATATCGGTTCACAAGGTATTGTACAGGGAACGTATGAAACGTATTCGGCGGTTGCCAATAAACATTTTAGTGGCTCTTTAAAAGGAACACTCAACGTTACGGCCGGCCTTGGCGGCATGGGTGGCGCCCAGCCGTTGGCCATCACCATGAATGAGGGTGTTGCATTAATTGCAGAAGTAGAGGAATGGCGCATTGATAAACGTTTGCAAACAAAATACCTTGATGAAAAATATACGGATATTGATGAAGCGATTAATAGCACTGTAAGATATAAGGCGGAAGGTGTAAGCAGGAGCATTGGCGTGTTATGTAATGCTGTGCATCTTTTGGAAAGATTGATTGAAAGAAATATTATACCTGATACATTAACGGATCAAACATCGGCACATGATCCGCTGATTGGTTACTGGCCGCATGAAATATCATACCAGCAGGCAAAAATTTTACGCGAAGAAAATCCCGAACAATATATTGAATATGCCTATCGCAGCATGTATAAACATGTTCAACTGATGTTGCAGTTGCAAGACAAAGGTGCCATCACATTTGATTACGGTAATAACATCCGTGCCAGAGCTTTAGAATATGAAGAAAGGTTAAAGGCAGAAGGTGTAAGGCAGAAGGGCTTAAACCCTACACCTTACACCTTTGGCCATTGCTTCGATTTCCCCGGCTTTGTACCTGCTTATATCCGCCCATTATTTTGTGAAGGCAAAGGCCCGTTTCGCTGGGCTGCATTAAGCGGCGATCCGGATGATATTGCTGCAACGGACGAAGTAATTGCGAATATGTTTCCTGGAAATAAATCATTACAGCGCTGGTTAAAACTGGCGAAAGAAAAAATTGCCTTCCAGGGGTTGCCTGCACGTATATGCTGGCTTGGGCAGGGCGAAAGAGAAAAGGCTGGGCT
>JAEWBD010000468.1 GCA_023391315.1 Bacteroidota bacterium
GTTTAGTAGAGCGGCTTGAAGTGCCTTTGGCAAAATCATCCGCTTCAATAAGCAGTGTTGAAAGCCCACGGGTTACAGCATCTACTGCAACGCCCAGGCCTGTTGCGCCACCCCCAATAACAACCACATCCCATGTTTTATTTTCATCAAGCTGCGCTAACATGGATGTTCTGTTCATATCAGTTCTTCAAATATTTATTTATTAATAGATTAAAGTGGCAATATAATTTTTTTGTAGTTTGAGCTTAGCTAATTTAATCAGGTTATTACATTAAATCTATCAAATAAAATAACAGTGCTGAAAAACAAGGGCGTTTATATTGTACTTGCAATTATTCTTCTTGCAATGATATATCCTTTTGCAGATCGTTTGCTTGATGTTATATACATGAGCAAAGACCATGCTTACGCAATTACCTGTCAGATTTCTTTTATGCCCGGAGGGAAAGTCGGTGGTCCAAAAACAAAATATGTTTTTAACCTGAAAGGAAAAAACTATGCAGGCCTTACGTCATTACCGCTTAAAGACGATGGTACAAACTATTTTATAAAATTTTACCCTGGTAATCCAAATAGGAATGTGGCAACAAATATTATGGCTGATTCATCAGACATTCAAAATCTGCCGGTAAATGGATATAAGAACTTGCCGCGGGGATTAAAATTCTAAAACTATAAATAGAGCTTTTAGGGTAAATTATAAAACCTGATTAGTAACCAGCAACTGCCATAAAATAAACTATAAAAAGAAAATTTTTAGTTCATTGTATAACTCATATTCCCATCTTTCTCATCTTTCAACTGTATGCCGAGTGTAAGCAGTTCATTGCGTATCCTGTCGCTGGTGGCATAATCTTTTTTGGCCCTTGCATCTTTTCGCATATTGATGAGCACATGAATAAGGCCATCTAACTTATTATTGTCTGAACCAACCTGCACGTTCAGGCCAAGAATATCTTCAATGTATAGTTTCATTTTTTCCTGCAGCAATTGAATGGTGGATGCGTTAATAGCATCTGCAGCAAGGTGTTTATCTTTCAACCCGTTAATAACGGGCACTAATTCAAACATATTTGCCAGCACTTTAGCGGTGCTGAAATCATCATTCATAAAATCATCCATTTCTCCCAGCAGCCGGGTGCAGCGTTCGTCAATTTCGCCGTTTATGTTTGCAGTGCCGTTAGCAGATGAAAGTTTTTTAAGGTTATCATACGCTTCCCACAAACGCTTCAATCCTTTTTCCGATGCCTGTAAAGCTTCGTTGCTGAAATCAAGCGTGGAGCGGTAGTGCGTTTGCAGAATAAAAAATCGTATAACCATTGGATGATAGGCCTGCTCCAGTACAGGATTATCGCCGCTGAATAATTGCGTGAGCGTAATAACATTGTTATAGCTCTTGCCCATTTTTTTACCGTTGATGGTAATCATGTTATTATGAATCCAGTAACGGGCAGGAATGTGGCCGTTGCATACATTGCTTTGCGCAATTTCACATTCGTGGTGCGGAAACAACAAATCCATACCGCCGCCATGGATATCAAACTGACCGCCTAAATATTTTGTGCTCATGGCAGAACATTCAATATGCCAGCCGGGAAACCCTTCGCCCCAGGGACTGTGCCAGCGCATGATGTGCTCAGGCGGCGCATTCTTCCATAAGGCAAAATCGTTGGTATTGCGTTTTTCTTCCTGGTTATCTAACTCGCGGGTAGTGGCAATCATATCATCCAGCACACGGCCACTCAATATACCGTAAGGCTCGCCTTTTTTGCTGTAATCTTTATTATACTTTTCTACATCAAAATAAACAGAACCATTTACCACGTAAGCATAGCCATCAGCAATAATTTTCTCAATCATGCCTATTTGTTCAATAATGTGCCCTGTTGCTGTGGGTTCTATACTTGGATCGAGGTTATTCAGTTGTTTCATACCCCAATGGTACAGGTTGGTATATTTCTGCACCAGTTCCATTGGCTCCAGCTTCTCCAGCACCGCTTTTTTGGAAATCTTATCTTCTGCAGCACGTCCTTCTTCTTCAAAATGGCCGGCATCGGTAATGTTGCGCACATAGCGAACTTTATAACCCAAATGCGTAAGCCACCTGAAAACAATATCAAAGGTTACGTATGGCCTTGCATGGCCCAAATGACTTTCACCACTTACCGTTGGCCCGCACACATATAAACCCACATGGCCCTGTGTTATGGGCGTAAAAACTTCTTTTTCTCTTGTAAGTGAATTATAAACTTTTAGTTCGCTCATTTAATAATAATTTTTTGGGTGACGAGCTACCAGTTTTGTGGCATCGTCCCTTGCGTCGCAACACTTCGGCTGTTGAATGGTATGTCGGCTCCGGCCTGCTGATGCATGTGGCTGCAAAAATCAAGGCATTTTTTTAATTCAGCAATATAAATTTAAAGAAACACTTATTGTAAACGTTTATGTCTTTTTGTAACATACTTAAAACATACTGCCGTAGCCGCCGTAGAAACATAACAAAAAAGGTGCGGCAATAATTGTAAGCCGCACCTTTTATATGCATATCAGTTATTTAATACATCCATCTTACAAATGCTTCCATGGCTGCATATTTTGTAAGGCCTAATTCAGAATACAGGCTGGCTGTATTGGCATTGCGGTCTTCAGCACGCTGCCAGAATTCACGGGTATCAGTTCCCTGGAAAGGCACTGCATCTTTCTGGCTCTGGTGAATAAAAATACCAAAGCGTTTTTTCACAACCTGGTCGGGGCTCATCGGTATGGCCATTTCAATATCGGCAATATCCCATTCCTGCCATGCGCCTTTATACAGCCAAAGCCAGCAATCGTTTATCCATTCATCGCCTTCGGCTTTAATTCTTCTTAAGCTTTCAAACACTATATCGAGACAAACTTTATGGGTACCATGCGGATCAGCCAGATCGCCGGCGGCATATACCTGGTGCGGCTTTATTTCACGTAATAGCTGCATGGTAAGTTTTACATCTTCTTCGCCCATCGGCTTTTTTTCTATGGTGCCTGTTTCATAAAATGGCAGGTTTTGAAAATGCCAGTGGCCTTCTGTTAAACCCACATATTTACAGGTGGCTTTTGCTTCACAACGCCTTATCAATCCTTTAATAGCGCGTATTTCAGGTGTATCAATACCGCCGGTTTTTTTAGAAGCAAGATAATTTTGAGCATCTTCCAGTATTTTCATGCTCTTCTTATTATCCATATCAAAAAGGTCCTGGAAGCCAACGGCGAAATCTAAAAAGCGGGTTACAAATTCATCCGTTACTGCAATGTTGCCACTGGTTTGGTAGGCTACATGCACATCATGGCCCTGGTCGTGCAAACGCATGAATGTGCCGCCCATGCTTATAATATCATCATCGGGGTGCGGTGAAAATATAATTACCCGTTTTGGATAAGGCTCGCTGCGCTCAGGATGCGTGGGCAAATCCACATTCGGTTTTCCGCCGGGCCAGCCGGTAATACTGTCGCGCAGCAAATAATAAACCTGCAGGTTTATTTCGTAAGCATCGCCCTTTTCTACCAATAAATCGCCCAAACCATTTTCATTATAATCAAGCGTGGTTAAGCTTAAAACAGGTTTATTCAGTTTTAAGGCAAGGTTTACCACTGCCCTCTTTATTATTTTCGGTGTCCATTCAATTTCGCCCGTAAGCCACGGCGATTTAAAACGTGCAAGTTCCGATGCAGCCTGTTCGTCTAAAATAAAAGTGCAGTTATTATGCTGCTGCAATATGCTGGCAGGCACCTGCTCGGTTACAATTCCTTCAACGGCTTTTGCAATGATGGGCGCCTTAAAACCCCAGGCC
>JAEWBD010000038.1 GCA_023391315.1 Bacteroidota bacterium
GGTATCGGTTACACGGTTGTAATGATTCTCCAGCAAATCCCATTCTTCCTGCGGCGTTAAATCGCGGTAATTGGGCACGCGCTTATAACTGTTATGCGCCACAAGGTTCATTACGTCTTCTTCCAGGTTAGCGCCGGTGCAACTGATAATATCAATCTTTCCCTGCCGTATCATTTCGGCCAGGGAAATGCCAAGTTCGGCTGTACTCATGGCGCCGGCAAGCGTAACCATCATTTTACCACCTTCATTCAAATGCACCTCATAACCTTTAGCAGCATCCATTAAGGCGGCGGCATTAAAATGGCGGTAGTGATGCTGTATAAATTGCGAAACAGGTCCTTTATTCATCTTTAAAATTTAAGATAGCAAAAATAATTTTTTACAAACAAGTGGGCCGTTAAAGATGTGGTTTTTAAATATATCATTCATTAAGTGCCCGAATAAATCGCTGTTATCCACATGCGGGGCAGAACTATTTGCATCAACCATTCTTTTGTGCAAAATTTTTGCTTTTATTCACCTTGTTTATCATTTTCTTATTATAAAATTTGCAGCAGAACATTAAAGCGTCTACCAATAATACATGCCCGTTTATAATCAGTCAAGGAGCAGGATAATACAGGTTATTTTTATCATTATTTTCCTGCTCATCGTAGTTCAGTTGCTCAACCTGCAGATATTTTCAACAGAATATAAACTGCAGGCGGAAAACAATGCTATTTACCGCAAGGTAATTTACCCGGACCGGGGCATTATCTATGACCGCCGGGGCAAGGCTATTCTTGAAAATACCATTATGTACGACCTGATGGTAACGCCGTATGAAACCAAAGGCATTGATACAATGGCGCTGTGCGATATACTTGGTATTGATACGGCGGAATATCATAAACGCATTATTACGGCCATCATCCGGAATTCCCGTTATAAACCGGGCATTTTTGAACCACTTATAAGCGATGAAGCTTTTGCCAGGCTGAATGAGAACATGTATAAATTTCCCGGGTTTAATATTGTTGAAAGACCGGTTAGAGCTTATCCCTTTCATTCGGCTGCCAACGTTCTGGGTTATCTTGGTGAGGTTGACAGCAGCTTTTTAAAAAGACATGCAACAGAAGGATACGAAGCAGGCGATTATGCGGGCATGACAGGCCTCGAACGCAGTTACGAAAAAGTATTAATGGGACAGCGTGGCGTGAAGCGGTTTATACGCGACAATAAAAACAGGATACAAGGCTCTTACAACAATGGCATTTTTGATACGGCGGCCATCGCCGGGCGCAATTTATACACCAGCATGGATGTTAACCTGCAAATACTTGCCGAAAAACTATTACAAAATAAAATAGGCAGTGCTGTTGCCATCAATCCAAAAACCGGCGGCATACTGGCTATGGCTACAGCGCCATCGTATGATCCGGTTATGCTTACCGGCTCCCAGCGGCGTAAAAATTTTGGAAGACTGATTTTAGATACAGCCCGCCCGTTATTAAACAGGGCCATAAAGGGGCAGTATCCGCCGGGCTCAACTTTTAAACCACTAGATGCTTTAATTGCACTGGATGAAGGTGTAATTACCCCATCTTATGGTTACCCGTGCAGCGGCGCTTACTATGCCTGCGGCAGGCCGGTTAGATGTACCGAGCATTGGAGCGGTCATTCCAAAGACCTGCGTACCGCAATTGCCTGGTCATGCAATTCGTATTTCAGCAATGTTTTCAGGCTTATTGTTGACAATAAAAAATACCCAAATGTGCGCATGGGTTATACGCAGTGGCAACACTATATGAATGCTTTTGGCTACGGCGTTGATCTGAATATTGATATACCAAGCGAAGACGATGGAAATATTCCCGATACATCCGGTTACAACCGCGACTTTGGCGGCAACAGGTGGAATAGTTGCAATATGGTTACCTTAGGCATAGGACAGGACAGGATGCTGGCCACACCTTTGCAGATGGCTAATGCCATGTGCATCATCGCCAATAAAGGGTATTACTATACGCCGCATTTTGTAGACAGCATTGAGAACGAAACAGTGACAGATTCTCAGTTTGTTGGTAAGTACAGAGTTAAACATACGCCGCTTGAACATATTTCTGACGCTTCGTTTAGTGTGGTACAGTTAGGTATGCACGATGTGGCCGAATTTGGTACGGCAAGAAGGGCTCAGATTGAAGGTGTTAATATTTGCGCTAAAACGGGTACGGCACAAAATCCGCATGGTAAAGACCACTCATTATTTGTTGCCTTTGCACCCATGGAAGATCCCAAAATAGCTATTTGTGTTGTAGTGGAAAATGCAGGCTTTGGTGCCACCTGGGCAGCGCCAATTGCCTCGCTTATGATGGAACAATATTTAAAAGATTCTATTTCTGAAAAGCGCAAACCGGAAGTGGAAAGAATCGCCAGTGCTGATCTTATTCCTGCTGCCATAAAACAATGGTATCATAAAAAAGATTCTATCAAGTTGGCTAAACAGGCGCAAAAAATAAATGCGGATGCAGCGCCGGTTTTCCAGAATAACCTTGAAACAAGCAGGCAGGTACAGTATGATCCTGAAGCTGAGCCTAACCGTAAAGGCAACGGCGATACTATACCGGTGAAAAATAAACCGGCCATACAAACGCCGGATGAAAAACGAAAGGCTAAACCTAAAAATTAATCATGAGCAGGGCAATTCCAAAATCAGTTTCAAGAGGTGTTGACTGGCTTACGGTGTGGCTGTATGCCGTACTGGTTTGCATTGGTATTCTTTGCATTTTCATGGCTGAATATAACCCGGCAACCTATACACCATCTTCCTTTTTCCAGGGCCAAACAAATTACAGCAAACAATTGCTTTTTGCAGGTCTCTCAGTAATAGTGGCTACTTTTATTATTTTAAGCGACAGCAAGCTCTATCCTGCATTTGCCAATTTGTTGTATCTATTCGGCATCTTACTCATGCTTTCGGTATTTGTTTTAGGTAAAGATGTGAACGGCTCCAAAAGCTGGATTCCTTTAGGTGGCGGCTTTAATCTTCAACCTGCAGAATTGTGTAAGATATTTACAGCGTTAGCCCTTGCAAAATATCTTTCCCAGCTAAACATGGATTTCAGTAAGCTGCAATCGCAGGTTATTGCAGGCGCAATCGCCATGCTGCCGGCAGCCATTTCTGTGCTGCAAAACGAAACAGGCCTTGCATTGGTGTATCTGAGTTTTTTTATAGTAATGTACCGCGAAGGTTTACCCGGAATTATTCTTGTTATCGGTTTCTCATTCGGTGCACTGGTGGTAGCCACTTTATTGGTTGAAAAGAATTTGCTGGCCATTGTATTAACATTGATTGCAGCATTGATTGTATTCATTTTCCGCCGCCAGATTTTTACAAGAAAGCGCTGGAATATTTTAATTCTTATTGTTTCAATATGGTTTGTTTGTGTGGGCATACAGCGTTTTATTGTGCCCTATATTTTTAATAATGTTTTTGAATGTTATCAAAGCCAGCGCATTTACAGCGCCGTGGGCAAAGACTACGACTGCAGTCAGAATATACATTCTATAAGGCAGGAAGAGGCAACCGGTAAAGCTTCCATCAAACCGGACGATTATAATGTACGCCAAAGTAAAATTGCTATTGGTTCGGGTGGCTTTTTGGGCAAAGGTTTTTTAAAGGGCACGCAAACCCGTGGCCGGTATGTGCCGGAGCAGTCCACCGATTTTATTTTTACTTCGCTTGGAGAAGCGTTTGGTTTTGTAGGCTCATTTCTTTTTCTTGCCGTATATTTTATACTGCTGCTGCGCATCATATTTCTTGCCGAAAGACAGCGCAGTGGCTTCAGCCGTATTTATGCTTATAGCGTGGCCAGTATTCTTTTTTTTCATATTGTGGTGAATGTTTGTATGACCATCGGACTCTTCCCGGTTATTGGTATTCCATTGCCGCTGATAAGCTATGGCGGTTCATCACTGCTCACATTTACCATCATGATCTTTATTATGATAAGGCTTGATGCAGACAGGCAGATGGTATTGCGTTAATTTATAATTTATGTTTACTATTGAAGCTGAACATTTAACGGTTCACGCCGGGGATTTACAATGAATGCTGATTTTTACAACACTATAAAAGAACCGTCAACCGCAGAGTTTAAAGACCGGGGCAGTAAATTTATTGCCTTTGCTTATCCCATTAATAGTATTGATGATTTTAAAAATTATCGTGCACAGTTAAAGAAAGAACATCCCAAAGCCAATCATCATTGTTTTGCTTACAGACTTGGAACAGATGGAAATAATTTCCGCGTAAGCGACGATGGCGAACCTTCCGGTTCTGCCGGCAGGCCAATCCTCGGGCAGATAGACAGCCGTGAATTAACCAACATATTAATTGTTGTGGTTCGATATTTCGGCGGTACATTATTAGGTGTCCCCGGCCTGATCAACGCGTATAAAACATCCGCAGCGCTTGCCTTGGAACAATCCGTTATCATACAAAAACCTGTTTTAATTTCTTACCGTTTACAGTTTGATTATATGCTTATGAATGAAATAATGAAATCGATAAAGCAATACGGTTGTGAAATTTTTAAACAGGAACTACAATTGTTTTGTTTAATGGAGATCGGTATTCCAAAAAACAAACATGCAGCAATGTTGAATATTTTAAATGATATAAAGGGATTGGAATTAAGTAAAATCGGTTAGTTATTTAACGCGAGTTCGGGATAAGAATATTGATTTAGTTTGAATATAAAGTTGTTCAATTTATTATGAAGGTGAGCCTTCAGCTCGACAACAGAGAGGTCTCATGATTTTTTGAAGGTTGTTATTCGGGAGATTTCTCCTGTCGTCGAAATGACGTGCGCCCCGTTCCTTATGCCGGACTCACGTTATTTAAGCTTTATTCCAAACACATCTTTCAATGCTTTTTTAGCTGCATGATAACCGTTCATGCCATGCACGCCACCACCTGGTGGCGTGGAAGCGGAGCAGATATATAACCCTTTCGCAGATGTTTTATAAGGCGATAGCCGCAAAGCCGGCCGCGTAAATAATTGTGATATTAAAGGCGCACCGCCATTAATATCGCCGCCAATATAATTTGCATTATATACCTGCATGTCTGCCGCATTCATTGCATGTTTGGCGAGGATGCAATCTTTAAAACCCGGCGCAAAACGTTCAATCTGCTGCTCAATTACATCAGTTATATTCTTCTCTGAATTATTCGGCACATGGCAGTAAGCCCAGGCTGTGTGTTTTCCCTGCGGTGCTCTTGAAGTATCAAATAAACTTTGCTGCGTCAGCAATACAAAAGGCTTGCCGGCATGTTTGCCATTCCATGCAAGCGCTTCGCTTAAAGCGATTTCTTTTATTGAATTGCCGAGATGTACAGTGCCTGCCTGCCTGCATTCCGGCGCAGTGAAAGGTATAGGTTCCGATAAAGCAAAATCCACTTTATAAACACCCATGCCATATTTAAAATTGCTTAACTGCTTTGAATATAAAGATGAAAACTTGTTGCCGGCTATCTGCAACAATTGTTTTGGCGACACATCAAACAATACGGCATGGCTTGAAGGAAGCTGCTGCAAAGAGCTGACATTAAAACCCGTTTCAATTTTTCCGCCAAGTGATGTATAATAAGCCGCCAGCGTATTGGCAAGTTGCTGCGAGCCGCCTTTTATTAAAGGCCATCCTTTATAATGTGCTGCCATCATCAGCACCAATGCAATAGCCGATGTGGCAGTTTTGGAAAACGGCAGCATTGAATGCGCGGCCATTCCTGCAAACAATCCCCTGGCTTCTTCTGTTTTAAATGCTTTAGATAGTATAGCCGCAGGCTGAAGCGCCTTCAATCCAAAGCCTGCCATGATCAAAGGATGTTTTGGAAATTTGAACGGGCCTAAAATAAACGGTAATATCTTATCGCAATTTTTATATAAAGGCATTACCAGATTTTCATAAGCACTTCCATCAATACCTAAACCTTCAATTGTTTTTTGTATGGATTGATACAACACTGCCGCTTTGTTATTATCGAAAGGATGAGCGGCAGCAATAGTTGGTTCAATAAAGTTTAAACCAAATTCCGCTAATGGTAAGCTGTTAAAAAATGGAGAGCTCACCGCCATGGGGTGAATAGCCGCGCATACATCATGCAAAAAGCCGGGCAGCGTAAGTTCTGCCGACCGCATACCGCCGCCAACCGTTGCTTTGCCTTCAAGCAATAATGTGGAAAGACCCTGTTGCTGCAAAGTGATAGCAGCAGCAAAACCATTTGGGCCCGAGCCAACAATTACGGCATCAAAATCTCTTTTAAGCAAAATATTTAAACTGTTTAGTAATGCAAGTTAACAGCAGAATGATAAAGGTAATTTTTACCTTCATATAATTGTGCGGCAAAGCATAACAGATGATGGAAACGGCATACAATCGAGGGCTTATTTCTTTTACATCCGCAGTTAATTCAACGCAAAGCTATTGGCTTACCCGCTTTGTAATATTGCGGCTGCTGGGAATAATTTATGCCATTGCTTTTTTGGCGGCTATTAATCAAATTATTCCATTAATAGGAGAAGACGGTTTGCTGCCAATAGGCAATGCCATTGAAATGATTCGCAAAGCCATTGGTTCAACAGAAGGCTTTATACGTTTACCATCTGTTTTTTGGTTCAATCATTCCGATAGCATGATGCTTTTTATTGCATGGCTTGGTTTCATACTTTCCTGTATTGTAGCAGCGGGATATGCAAATGCCATCATACTTTTTGTGCTTTGGTTTTTATATATGTCGTTTGTGCATCTCGGGCAGGATTGGTATAGTTACGGTTGGGAAATACAATTACTTGAAACAGGGTTTTTATGCATTTTTCTTTGCCCGTTAATTAATATGCGGCCATTTCCAAAACAGGCGCCGCCATTTCAAATAATCGTATTGTTCCGGTGGCTTATATTCCGCATCATGCTTGGTTCAGGCTTAATCAAAATTCGTGGCGATGAAATATGGCGCAACGGCACAGCATTGTATTATCATTTTGAAACGCAACCTATCCCCGGGCCTTTAAGCAGGTGGTTTCATTTTTTGCCACACCGTATTTTGAAAATCGGCGTATGGTTTAATTTTCTTGCAGAATTGATAGCGCCGCTGTTTGCATTCTGGCCCAGAATAGCCAGGCATATTGCCGGTGTAATTATGATTTTGCTTCAACTTAATATTTTTATCAGCGGTAATCTTTCTTTTTTAAACTGGCTTACCATTATTCCTGCGCTGGCCTGTTTTGATGATGGATTCTGGAGTAAAATATTACCGCGCAAACTTGTTGAAAAAGCTAAAGCCGCACAAACAGGTTGCGAACCATCGAAGCCCATGCAAACAACAGCATGGATTGTAACTGTTGTTGTAATATTTCTTAGTGTTGGCCCGGTAATTAATTTGTTTTCTTCCAGGCAGATCATGAACACTTCATTCGATCCGCTTGACCTTGTAAATACTTATGGCGCTTTTGGTACGGTTGGGCAGGAGCGTTATAAAGTGGTTTTTGAAGGTACCTGGGATAGTGATTCAACTGGTAAGGCTAACTGGCAGCCATATATTTACAAAGGCCTTCCCGTTGAATTAGATAAGCGCCCGCCGCAAATTGCACCTTATCATTTAAGGTTTGACTGGCAGATGTGGTTTGCCTCTATGTCAACCGCAGATCAATATGCATGGACGTATAATCTTGCGTGGAAATTGTTGCATAATGATGCCAATGCTGTCAGTCTTTTTGCTAAAAATCCTTTTAAAGATAAACCGCCAAAATATGTGCGGGCTGTGTTATATAAGTATGCTTTTGCAAAAACCGGTAATGCGCAAAAACTTTGGTGGACAAGAGAAGAACTTGGTTTGTGGCTGCCTGTTTTATCTGTGAATAATCAGCAGCTGATTAAGTATTTAAAAAGCGAAGGTTGGCTCAAGTGAATTGTTATTTTTCCTGATTACAGGCGCATAGTGTAGTCTTTAATAATAAGTTGTTGTGCAAAAAATGAAGAACGTTTCTGAAATAATACAAAGTTTTGAAATAACGTAAGAAATAAATATTGTAACAGGTACCTACTCCTGCAACACTAAATCGCAAGGCTCAAATTAAATTTTTACCTGTTCTGTAACAGGTGCCTTTAAATAACCCGACTAGTTGATCATGTTGATTTTTAATCTCAACAAGATAAACGCCGGTATTTTTTCCATTGCGTATTTCTTTGGCTTCAGCAGTTAGCACATCATCAACATAAACAGGCTTTAAAAAAGATATCGCTGTTTCCAAAGCCAGCGATAAATTATTACGGCTGTTGCAGGCAAAAGCAAAGGCACTGTCGGCAAGTGAAAAAGCAATGCCGCCGTGCACTACATTCAAGCCATTCATCATCTCCTGCCGCACACGCATTTTTATTTTACTGTAACCTTCGGCTACTTCTATCAGTTCAATGCCCAGCCATTGGCTGAAGCTGTCTTTTTGCAGCACATGATTAATGATTGATTGCGGCGTAACTGTTTGCATGCAGCAGTAATTTTATAAAGTGAATATATAGAACAATTACATTTACTCAAAACGCCCGTTTGGTTTTTATAATCCAGCTTATTTAAATATCCTGCTGATTAATTTTCCAATCTCCACAAAATCGCTGTGATTACTTACCAGTCTCACTTCCATATCGTCTTCGGGCGATACAGTATAAGGATAGATAAGCAGGTAATTTTTATCATTAAAATACCTGTTGAGCATTTCGGGAAACCTGCGCATCTGTGGCAAATACGATCTCATGCCCCGCTTAGGCA
>JAEWBD010000084.1 GCA_023391315.1 Bacteroidota bacterium
GGTAATTTGTCATTTTTAAAAGATTTGGTCATCCTTTAAAACGACAATCCATCTTTTTGCAACAGCTTTTTTTATCCACTTTTCCACATAATGGTATACTTAAATTCTTTTTTTAAACAGCTTCTTAGGCCATAAGTAAACAAGAAGTTCTTGCGACGGGTGCGAGTGCGGCTTACTTTGGACTGCGCGTGTATTGAAATGGTGTTAATAATATCAAACAGCATTAAACATAATTTTTACTCAGCCTAATACGGGGAAAATACAAATCTCAAAATTTATGGATGGCGCTTTGTATATACCTAAAGTTATTAAGGTGAAATCGCTAATAATGTTCCATTGTCCCCTGTAAATGTTTAAAAACAAAAAGGCCCGGAAATGTGCTTCCAGGCCAGTTTCTATCACAAAAAACCCGTACTTATTTAGCTGTTGCTTTTACATCCAGTCCAAGTTCAAAATCCTTGCTAACCATCCAGTCTGCCGGGTTTCCTTCTGCGCCATATCTAAGTCCCCATGAAGTTCTGTCAACTAAAAATTTTGCGGCGATATCAACATTTGAATCGCTAACCCTAATTTTTGCGGGAAAAGTTATATTGATTGTGCTGTCTTTTATAGTGAGGTTGCCGCTTACCAGGTGGGTGGCGCCATCTGTGAGGCTTTTGGCCCTTGAAGAATCATAAGGTGCCACACCTGTTACAACAAATTTTGCAGTTGCATATTTTGCAGCATCAAAGAAATCAGGGCTTTTTAAATGGTTCTGAAGGTTAATTGCTTTTTTATCTTTTTCTGTAACAGAAGCTGAATCAACCCATAAACTGTTTACATCAACCGTAAAGCTTCCACCTGTTACAGCACCGTTTTCAACGGCAATGCTGCCGTCGGCAATTTTAAGCGTTCCATACCTGGGCGCAAACCCGCCTTTATGGGTTGCCCTCCAGTTAACAAGGCTGTTATTAATATCGGCCAGATATTCTTTGCCTGTTGCTGCCGCAGCTTCCTGTTCGGAAGTTGTTGCAGCTTTATCCGATGAACTCGTACATGCGGTTAGCGTAATTACTGCTGCTGAAAAAATGAAAATCAGTTGTTTAATCTTACTCATTGGGATGTGTTTTTTTAATTGATACTGCAAAATTAAGTGTTTATACATGTATTTTGCATGTTTATACATATATTTTTATTTTAAAGAAATAAGATAATAGATATTAATTAGTTGTGTTTTAGCTAATGGAAGTTGAATGGCATGTAAGATGTTTATACATGCGACAGAACCGGCTTATTGATTACCCCGGAAAGCCGTTAAACTTTGAAAGCGTTAAATTATCTCAGCTCGCTTGTATTTACACGGGCAGGCGTATCTTTTCCTGAAACGATGGAAACAGAGCTGGCAGCAATTGATTTGATTATTTCTGCCATATTATTCAGGTCAAGTGTTCCAATTTCATCTTTCTGGGTATGATAATATTTTTCAGAATCCATTTTTGATGTGGAAATAGTATGCGCCGGAACGCCTTTCCTTGCCAGCGTGGCATTATCAGACCGGTAAAACAACTGTTGTTCAGGATATGGATCAGGATAAAATTTAAACTTGCTGCCTTCAAGATTTTTTTCAAGAATTTTGCCCATATCGGTTTTTTCATAACCGGTTATATAGGCAGAATTGGTGCCCCATTTACTCTCCGTACCAATCATTTCAATATTAAACATGGCCATTACTTTCGAGGGATCGAGTTGGTTGGAAAAATATTCGGAGCCAAACCCGCCTATTTCTTCTGCCGTAAATGTTACAAATATTAATGTACGTGCATTATTATTTAATGCCTTGAAGTACTTCGCCAGTAATATTACAGCCGTAGTTCCGGCGGCATCATCGTTGGCGCCGTTGTAAATGTAATCTCCTGTAGAATCTGGCTCGCCAATACCAAGATGATCATAATGGCCAGAGAAAACAACATATTCATCTGGCTTTGTTTTACCGGGTAATACGCCTGCCACATTATTCAGTTCCTTTTTGCTGATGGTATTATCCAGGTTGATGGCAAATGAATTTGCTTCTTTAACACCAAATACAATAACAATTGATTTTGCCGTAGAATCCATGGAAGAGCTTCCCATACTTACTAACCTGCCTGCAAACCGTTTTAAAGAATTATCTGCCAGCACCAGCTGGTTTTTTGCGCTGCCAAATATCTGCCCTATTTTACTGCGCAGCTCGGCTACAGAGTCAATATGCACAATTTCAACAGCATCATTCTGCGTGAGGCTAACATGAGGTGCAAACGAAATAACGGCGAGGTTTGAATCAGCAATGGTAACACCATCAATTGTAACATTGGCGGTATTATTTTTTGTTTCGGTCATGTAAAAAACCTGGCGGTAACTGTTTAAACCCGGAAGGAACTGTAATCCTGTTTGTTTAAATTCATTTTCAATAAAAGCAGATGCAGCGGCTATACCCGGTGAAAAAGTTTTGCGGCCCTGCATGGCATCGGAAGACAGAACTTTTTCAATGCGCTCCACTTCGGATGTTGTAATTATTTTATTAATATCCTGTGCCGATAAAGCAATACTGAATCCAACTAACAGCAATAACAATAAAAATTCTTTCCGCATATAAATAGGTTTAAAAAGATAAAGATAAAGGCAGGTTTTATTTTTGAACCAAAAGATTGACAAGTTCAAATTCTATTTTCTTGTTAAACCCTCCCTTATATATCTTTTTGAATTACCTTTGCAGCCTTTATTTTTGAAAGGCATACGTTTTAACCGCCCCGTAAGGCGGAAGCGGTTTGAATGTGGCACATAATTTAGAATATAACACTTGAAATGCCGCATTTAATATATCTGGCATTTCATCTGCAATAGAAAAAAACAAACATTCAGATGAAACTTTCCCAATTCCGTTTTGACCTTCCTCTTAACCTTATTGCACAAAACCCTACAAAGCGTCGTGAAGACAGCCGCATGATGGTTGTACACCGCCAGACAGGGCAACTTGAGAACAAGCATTTTAAAGACATTCTTGATTATTTCGATGACAAAGATGTTTTTGTGGTAAATAACACAAAGGTTTTTCCGGCGCGCATGTATGGCCGCAAGGAAAAAACCGGCGCCCGCATTGAAGTGTTTTTACTGCGTGAACTGAATAAGCCCAACCGCCTTTGGGATGTAATTGTTGATCCGGCAAGAAAAATACGCGTAGGCAATAAATTGTATTTTGGTGAAAATGATGAACTGGTTGCTGAAGTAATTGACAATACAACAAGCCGTGGCAGAACCATTCGTTTTTTATGGGAAGGCGACGATGCAAGCTTTCGCAATATGCTTGAATTTTTAGGTGAAACACCACTGCCTAAATACATTAAACGCAAGCCTGACGAAGAAGATAAAGAGCGTTATCAAACCGTGTATGCAAAAAATGAAGGCGCTGTGGCTGCACCAACAGCCGGTTTCCATTTTAGCCGGGAGCTGATAAAACGCTGCGAAATAAAAGGTATTCGCTTTGCCGAACTTACGTTGCACACAGGTCTTGGCACTTTTCGCCCGATAGAAGTGGAAGATCTCAGCAAGCATAAAATGGATGCTGAATATTACAGCATTGATGAAGAATGTTGCCAGATTGTAAATAAAGCAAAAGAAACCAGCCACCGCATCTGTTCCATCGGCACTACTACTATGCGCGCCATGGAAACAAGTTTTACTGCACAAAAACTTTTAAAGCCAAGCGAAGGCTGGACAAACATTTTTATTCATCCGCCTTATAACTTTAATGTTGCAGACAGCCTGGTTACCAATTTCCATTTGCCCAAAACAAGTTTATTGATTATGGCTTGTGCATTTGCCGGCTATGATCTTGTAATGGAAGCTTATAAAAAAGCAATAAAAGATAAATACCGTTTCTTTAGTTATGGTGATGCCATGCTGATTATTTAAGAGAAGGTTTAAAGCTGAATAACAAAAAACCGGCTGATATGTTATCAGCCGGTTTTTTTATGTAATTACTATGGGTAATAATTTTATTGATACAGCTCCACAATCACAGAATACACATGCTTATTGCCATTCTTATCAAACGATTCTATAGTAATCATTTTTTTATAGCTGCTTTTTGTGTCCTTGCTTTCTTTTACAGAGATAGAATCACCGGTTGCGGCAATCATTGCTTCAAGCTGTTTAAAGTTTTGATAAGAAATGGCCTTTCGCAATTGCTCTGTATTAAGCTGCACATTCGCTGCCACAGCCTGTTTAACTTCAGGCATGACTAACCGCAAAGAATCTAATTGCTGGCTTACATTATAAAGATAATTCTGCTTAATCGCCAATTCATACCCGGCTTGTTTCAGCTCCGTCTCCCTAGTATTTATTTTTGCTTTTGAAGCTGTTTCCTTCTCTGCCTTTTGTTGTTGTTTAATCTCATTATCTTCCTGCCTGGCTTCGCTTTCCGTCAATTGTGCAACGGGCTCTTCTTCTACTTTATTCATAGCTACATTCGCAATATGCGTGGCAGATGCAGTATTAATTTTAGCAACATTTACAGGTTGAAATGCATGTATTGGTTGTCTGTTGTCAGATGGGGAAATAAGCATGCCAACAGCTATAACTAAACTGAATAATCCCAATAATACTGGCCTGAAACCAATTGTTTGATGATGAGCTTTGTCATTATGCAACAACCTTTTTATTCTCAGCAGCAACAGGTTTTCTTTTCTGCCCTGCAGTGGCATAGCTATGGCAGGCATAGCTTTTAACCTGCCGAGTTTAAACAAAGCTTCGGCATAGTGCATTGAATTATACCTGAACTGTAACACCCAGTCATCACAGGCATTCTCTCTTTCCCTTTCAGTAATCTCCCCCAGCATGATTGAAAAAATATTAAAAAAGAATATTTTTTCAACGAGGTTTTGCAGCATATACAAAAGATAATCGGCGCGTTTTATATGCGCAAGCTCATGCAGTATAATGGCCTCGAGCTGCTGTGTTGAAAGATGATTAACGGCCGCAACCGGAATTAATATAATGGGTTTGAGAAAACCTGTTGTAAGCGGGCAGATAACTTTTTCGGATAAATAAATTTTTACTTTTCTATGTATGGAAAATAACTGTGCACATTCCTGAACAAATATTCTTTGCTCAGCAGCAATTTTTCTGAGGCCCTGTTTTTTAATTTGCTGTGTATTTCCAAATACAAACGAAAGTTTTACAAGTTTATACAGTAATATACCTAAATATAAAGCCGCGGCATAAGGCATTACTGCGTCAATAAAAGAACCTGCATTCGTTACAAAATCAGCATTGCGGGCATTGATGATTATTTTACCGGCGCCGGTTTTATAGGCGTTGATGCATGTATAAATAAATAAAGCAAAACCGCTTAACTGAGCGCCATAGGCAAGATTGAATTTTTGTGCAGCAGAAAGTTTAAAATTTCTCAAAACTACAATCACCGCAAGCCACAAAACCCCCATCTGCCACACGCTGGCAATAAGGCTGTAAGCTAATGCCTGTAAAAAAGACGATTGAGAGAATAACTGCACGTTAGTTATTTTTTAAGACTATCCAATAGCTGCTGTATTTCGTTCAACTCTTCTTTGCTTGGCGTATGCGTGCCAAGCGCCTGCATTACTAATTGAGACCTTGAGCCACTAAACAATGTATCCACCATTTTATTTACCAGTTGCTGCTGCGTTTTTTCCCGGCTTACATTGGCCTGGTAAATATGTGTGCGGCTACTGTCATCGCGAATAACCAGGCCCTTTTCAAACATAATCTGCATCAGTTTAAGCGTGGTGGTGTAACCGCAATCCTTTGTTGCCGCCAGTTCTTCATGTACTTCCCGCACAGTGGCCTCACCTTTATCCCACAACACCCGCAGTATCTCCAGCTCACTATCGGTGGGTTTTAAAGCTTTCGTAGTATTCATTATTATTATTTTAACAGCGGCAATGTACGATTATATTCGTAAAATGAACGTTAAGAAGAAATTTTTTTGATGAAAGGCCAAACATCGTCAGGCTTAATTTAGTTTTAATTCGGGAAAAACGCAACATAAACTAACGCTATGGCAGCATCCACTATAAAAGAAATAATAGAGCAGCTTAATGAAATTGTTGATCATTCCATTGCCACCGGTAGCAGGATGGGCTATTTTGCTGTATTGTATAGATGTGTAACAGAATCTGTTGCACAAAAAATTAATGAGGGATATTTTGATGATGGCCCGCGCATGGAAAAGCTGGATGTGTTATTTGCCAATCGATACCTTGATGCCTATAATACTTATGCCGCCGGAAATGCTTGCACTACTTCGTGGCAGCTTGCTTTTGACGCAACCAAACAATGGAAACCGATGGTAATGCATCATTTATTGCTCGGCATGAATGCACATATCAGCCTTGACCTTGGCATTGCAACGGCTACCATTTCGCCCGGTGATAAAATCAATGATATTCATAATGACTTCCTGAAGATAAATGCGTTGCTCATTGCCATGATAAATGATGTAAAACTTAAGCTGTTTTCCATGTGGCCACTCAGTAAATTAATTGCGAAATTGAATACCGGCGATCTTGAAAATTCTATGGCGGGCTTTTCCATGATCGTTGCGAGGGAAGCGGCCTGGCAGGTTGCATTGACATATGCACCATTACTTACGGAAAATGCGCAGCAGGCCTATATAACCGGGCGTGATAAAAAGGTAAATGCTTTTGGCAACCGCATTTTAAATCCCGGCGCATGGTCTTCCACTGTTATGTATGCATTGCGGTTATTTGAAACGGGAACAACAGCTTCTAAAATTAACAAGCTGAATAAAGAAGTAACAACGGCATAATTTATCCCAACACTTTAATGTTTTTCCGTTTAATATAATCATGCCACAGCAGCATGGAGGCAACCGTTCTGTAGGGCCGCCAGCTTTCCGCAATGGCCAGCATTTCTTCCCTGGTAATGGCGGCATGCAATTGTTTTATATGCTTTAAGCTGTTTACCAAAGCAATATCGCCTAAAGGAAAAAGATCGGCGCGTTGCAAAGCATGCATGAGGTAAACATCCACCGTCCAGTCGCCAATACCTTTTATTTGTTTTAAGGTTGTGCGAATGTCATCATCTGTTGCAAGGTTTATTTTTTTAAGATTGATCTTTTTTGAAATAACCGCCTCTGCCAAAGCCCGCACATATATTATTTTTTGCCGGCTGAAATAACAGGTTTTCAAATCTTCATCAGATAATGCCATTATTTTCTTGGGTGTTACAAAACCAATCTTAGCTTTTAGTTTGCTGAAAGCCGCATAGGCCGAAGCCAGCGAAACCTGCTGTTCAAGAATGGTAAGCACCAGCGACTGAAATATAGCAGGTCTTGTCCACATGGGCGGCAACCCCCATCTTTCTACAATACCTTTCAGGTCGGCATCTTTTGCAGCCAGTGCATGGCATATTGAATGAAAATCTTCTTTATTATATGTGTGAAGCATGAAAGGTGGATGTTTAAAACGGCAGCAAAAATAGCTTAACCTTCATCATTCATTTTCTCAATAAAATCATAATCCGGCGCCAGGCAATCAGTACAGCAGCGTTATTATCACACCAGCACATTACTTTTGCTTTATGCGAAGAATAGCAGTTGCAAAAGGCGATGGCATCGGCCCGGAAATAATGGATGCTACATTAAAAATATTTTACGAGGCAAAGGTTCCGCTTGAATATGTAACCGTTGATATGGGCAAATGGGTATTTGATAAAGGTTTTAATACCGGTATGACGCCCGAAGCCAGACAAACCATAGAAACGCTTGGCATTTTATTCAAAGGCCCGATGGAAACGCCGAAAGGAAAGGGCGTAAAAAGCATCAACGTTACAGCGCGTAAAACCTGGAACACATATGCCAATACAAGAACTTTTCAAACCCTGCATGGCGTTGACACGGTTTTCAGTAAAGCGGGTATCCCGATTGATATAACCGTTGTGCGGGAAAATATTGAAGACACGTACGGCGGTATTGAACACATGATCACCAACGATGTAGCCATCAGCCGCAGAATCATTACGCGCCCGGGCAGCATGCAGGTTATTAAATATGCTTTTGAAATGGCGCGCAAGAAAAAAGCACGCCGCATAACCTGTGCTCATAAGGCCAATATCATGAAGATAACCGATGGTTTATTTCTTGAAGTTTTCCAGGAAGTAGCCAAAGATTATCCTGATCTTAAAGCCGATGATGTAATAGTGGATGACCTTTGCATGAAGCTGGTTACAAAACCTGATACGTTTGATGTAATTGTGCTTACCAATTTACAGGGCGATATAGTAAGCGATCTCTGCGCCGGGTTAATTGGCGGTTTAGGTTTTGCACCGTCGGCCAATATAGGCGATCATATCTGCATATTTGAAGCCGTGCATGGCACAGCGCCGGATATTGCCGGAAAGAATATTGCCAACCCCACAGCATTATTGTTAAGCGGTATCGGCATGCTGCGCCATCTTGGTTTAATGCAAAGCGCCACCATGATTGAAAATGCCTTGCTTTATACCCTGGAACAGGGCGTTCATACCGGCGACTTTGGTAATAAATCAATTCCTTCAGTAAATACAACACAATTTGCAGAAGCCATTATCAGCAATTTTGGCAAGCAGCCGGAACAGGGCGCCAAACCGCTGTTAAAAGATGCGCCGGTTACAGCAACCATGTTTAAGCTGAATGAAAATGTGATGCTTGAATCGGCCAATGCGCCTGCGGAAAATATTATTGGTGTTGACTTTTTCATTGAAAGCGATGAACAACCTGTTTTTATTGCAAATAAATGTCTTCGCCACGGCGGCGTAAAATTCAAACTTATCAATATCAGTAACCGAGGCACGCAGGTTTGGCCAACAGGATCGGTTTATACCAATCTTGTAAACCAATACAATGTGCGCTTTGAAAGTATTGATGATACACTGTTAAAGCAGCAGGATATATTGGGTTTATACGTAAGCCTCAGCGGTGATTTTAAAATATGTTCATCAGAATTATTATTGATGCTGGGTGACAAACGGGCTTATAGTTTGGCGCAGGGACAGTAGAAAAGTCAACAGCTAACAGTTTACCGTCAACAGCCGTGCATATTTTTTGTAGCAATGCCTGTGAATTCTGCCCGCTTGTATTGTAGTATTCCATGACAACAATATGAAGCAATGCCGCAGAGAACAAAGCAGGGATATCAAATAAATGAATTAGCAGAATAGATTTATTCAAATATTATGAGTGGTTTAAAAAACGATCTATTATTAAAAGCATTAAAAAAAGAACCTGTTTCCCGCCCACCCGTATGGATGATGCGGCAGGCTGGCCGTTACCTTCCTGATTATATAAAACTTCGTAACAAATACGATTTCTTTACGCGGGTGCAAACACCGGAACTGGCGGCAGCAATAACGTTACAACCCGTTCACCAGGTTGGTGTTGATGCTGCCATCATCTTTTCAGA
>JAEWBD010000094.1 GCA_023391315.1 Bacteroidota bacterium
CTTTGATAGAAGACATCAAAGCTGCCAAAACAAAAGTGGAGAATGCACTGGAAGAATTCCGTTTTCGTGAAGCTTTGTTTGAAGTGATCGACCTGAGCCGCAAAGGCAACAAATACATGCAGGAGAAAGAACCGTGGAAGAAGACGGTCAACAGTCAACAGTCCACGGCCGATAGTGAAGAGGCTGCACGTAACCAGAAATTGATAGATAATTGCCTGCATTTATGTTTACAGCTTACGGCCAATCTTGCCATTCTTATTAATCCATTTCTTCCATTCACGGCAAAGAAAATGCTGCACATGATGAAGGTGGTGGATAAGATATTGGATTGGGAAAATGCCGGTTCCATTAAATTATTAAGTGTTGGCTACAGCTTAAGGCCGCCGGAAATTCTGTTCAGGAAGATTGAGGATAAGGAAATAGAAGCGCAGATTAATAAACTGAAGAGCGGGTTGGTGAAAACAGATACGGCAACCAGTAATCAGCAATCAGCAATCAGCGGGGAAGAAAAGCCTGAAGCTGAAAGCTCAACGCTGAAAGCTCAAATCCAATACGATGATTTTGCCAAGCTCGACCTGCGCGTTGGTAAAATTGTAAGCGCGGAAAAAGTGCAAAAAGCCGATAAGCTTTTAAAGCTTGAAATTGATTTAGGTTTTGAAAAACGCACCATTGTTTCCGGCATTGCGCTGCATTTTAAACCCGAGGATATAGTAGGCAAACAGGTGGTAGTAGTGGCCAATCTTGCACCGCGTAAAATGCGGGGCATTGAAAGCAACGGTATGATATTAATAGCAGAAGATAAAGCCGGTAAACTCATCTTCGTTAATCCTGATGAAGAAACCGATGCGGGTAGCGGCGTGAGCTGACAGAGGTTATCCGGCAAATTTTTTTAAAAAATCCGGATATCGCTTGTAAAAGGCAAACACTATCCTAACGTTGACGGCTTACTGCCTGCTGGTATTTTTAATTGTCAGCCTGGCAACTGAAGCCTATTGAAAAACCAAAGTACAAAATATCCTGTTGCTCAATAGTGTTCTGTCCTGATGTAACTGCTGCTTATAAGCGAGACAATTTATTGCTGATTGTTAGTGGGTCGCCCCGCCATATGCGCCATGCATTTGTTCGCTGTTGTTATTTTATTTCACCTTTTCTAATTGTCAAAGAAAGTAATTTGTATCCGTTGTCAGTCCGCAAGAATTCAATATGGTCTTGAAGTATGCCCTTGTCTTCTTTGTAACTAATAACAATGTCTTTAATTGGGTATATCCAATCTTTTGGTTCACTACAATTATTGAAGAAGTTCAGATATTCATCAGATGTATAAATGAACGGATTGAGTCCGTGATCAAAAATTGTATAATCACAATCTTTAGAATTTAGTTGAATCATTTTTGTCCTAATAAGCTCATAATTACGATCGATAAAGCTATTTTTTGTTTCGCTGGTCCAGCCGGTTGGCTCTTTCCAATAAGTGATTTCCTTGAATGCAGCATTCATTAACCTTTCTTTTGTGAAGTCATCAAGCAATGAGGTTTTTAGCCAAACATTGAATTCTTTATCGAAGTCCACAAATGAATAAAACTTTCCGCTGATTGATTTGAAGTTCTGCCTAACTGTGTCTGTACTTGGTTGCGTTGAGATTAACAGTGAGAAAAAATTTGGGTTGCCTGAATATTTGAAACTGTCAATGAGAATATTGTTAGCTGTGTCAATTAATATCTCCTTGCCACCGACCCAACTATAGTGTTCCCCGCCACCCCAAAATTTTTTCGTTGCTCCTTTTAATGCGACTATCAACCCATTTCTAACTCTCGACATGTCGTTATATTCGGCAGGGATTACTATGTCGCCGTTCCTATTAAACATTCCCACTTTATCAGTCTTTGTATCTCTAAAACGAATATATCCTTCACTTTCGCAGTCTGAGCCGTTGTCAAAAATGTGTAAGCTGTCCCTGCCAACTATTCTACCCGACTTTGTCAAATAATAAAGTTTCCAATGTTGATTTACTTCTTCGGCAACAGCAATTATATTGTCGAACCGGTTTGCGTTGGTAAATCCACTTTGAAATTTCGGTTCGATTTTTATTACTCCATTTTTGTCTTTGTAGCCGATGAAGGTTGTGTCTTTATTCCAAAATAAAGTCCATGTGTCACTGCTTTGGGCAAATACAGAAAGTTTGAGAAAAGTCAGCAGAAAAGTAAGAGCTATAATTTTCATTTTTGTTTGGAGGGTCTCAATATAATAGTAGGCAACACGCTAATTTATGTTATATACTACTAAATTTTCAAAAAAACTGCTATTCAAAATCAAAGCTTTAATGTTATATGAAGGCAATTGTCGTTTGGACAATCCAACGCTTCATTTTTAGAACAAACCCTATCCCAAAAAATCGGATGCCATCCGACAATTGAAAACACCTGGTCAATTATATAAGCAGCACATTTTCAAAACTGTAAAGTAAATCATTGATGTATGTTTGCATTTTGCATTAATTTCACCGCGCTAAAAAAGCTTCATAGCATTAATGCAGATGACGGTAGTGCGACGCAACCGTGCTCAACCACGGAACAGCAGCCTGCCACCAAAAAAATAAAATTATTATGGCTGAAAAAATTTTAATGCCGCGTTTAAGTGATACCATGACCGAAGGCGTGATTGCTGCCTGGCATAAAAACGTGGGCGACACTGTAAAGAAAGGTGATTTGCTGGCTGAAATTGAAACCGATAAAGCCACTATGGAACTGGAAAGTTATAAGGATGGCGTGTTGCTGCACCGCGGCGCTGAAGAAGGCGGCAAACTGCAGGTAAACGACCTGCTGGCAATTGTGGGCGATAAAGGCGAAGATGTAAGTGGTTTAATTGGTGGCGGAAGCAGCAATGGCAAAGCGGAAAGTAAACCGCAGGAAGCTGAAAAGAAGACGGAAAGTAAAGCGCCTGCAAAAACGGAAGAAAAACCGGCAAGCCCCCAGCCTCAGGCCGCAGGTAACCAACAATCTTCAGGTGAAAAAGTGGATATTTCCAAAATGGATGAAGTGGTACTCATGCCGCGTTTGAGTGATACCATGACAGAAGGCGTAATTGCAAGCTGGCAGAAAAATGTGGGCGATGATGTAAAAAAAGGCGATATACTGGCCGAGATTGAAACCGATAAGGCTACCATGGAACTGGAAAGTTATAAAGATGGCAAGCTTTTATACCAGGGCGCCAAACAGGGAGAAAAAATTGCGGTAAACGACCTGCTGGCTATTATTGGTAAAGAAGGTTTTGATGTGAATAAAGTGGTGAATGCTGCAAAGGATGGCGGTGGCAGCGCTGAAGCAGCGGCACCTGTTGAAACAAAAGAAGAAGCCACGGCGCCTCAGCCTGAAACCAAACAGGAAGCCGCGCCTGAACAGCAGGTGGTAAATGAAGGAAGGATACTGGCTTCGCCGCTTGCCAAAAAACTGGCGGAAGAAAAAGGCATTGACCTTAAATATGTAAAAGGCAGCGGTGATAACGGCAGAATTACCAAGTCGGATATAGATAATTATCAGCCATCGGCCGCAGGCGCCACGCCACAAGCCGCGGTTAGTGAACACGAAATCCCTGCAAAAGCTGCACCTGCACAAACTGCGCCGGCAGCAGCTCAACCCTCAACGGTTAGCAGCCAACCGTCAACTACAGCTTACGGCAAAGAGGAGTTTGAAGAAATACCAGTTTCGCAAATGCGCAAAACCATTGCCCGCCGTTTGGCCGAAAGCAAATTCTCCGCGCCGCATTTCTACCTTACCATGAGTATTGATATGGATGCCTGCGTTGCAGCGCGCAAACGTATTAATGATGTAAGCCCGGTTAAGATCAGCTTTAATGATATGGTATTGAAGGCGGTTGCCGTGGCATTAAAACAACATCCTAAAGTAAATAGCAGCTGGCTGGGTGATAAGATCCGTATAAACAAGCACGTAAGCATTGGCGTTGCCGTTGCCGTGGAGGAGGGTTTACTGGTTCCGGTTGTGCGTTTCGCCGACACCAAGCAATTAAGCCAGATAGCAACCGAAGTAAAAGCATTAGCCGATAAAGCCAAGAATAAAAAATTGCAACCGGCAGAATGGGAGGGCAGCACCTTTACTATTTCCAACCTGGGCATGTTTGGCATTGAAGAATTTACCGCCATCATTAACCCGCCTGATGCCTGTATTCTTGCTGTGGGTGGTATCTCGCAAATACCAGTAGTAAAGAATGGCGCCATAGTTCCCGGTAATGTGATGAAGCTGACCTTAAGCTGTGATCACCGTGTGGTGGACGGTGCTACCGGCGCAGCCTTCCTGCAAACGCTGAAGAGCCTGCTGGAAGAGCCGTTGCGAATGCTCGTATAATAATTTAAAAGTTTATTATTTATATAAGCTCCGCATGGCGGGGCTTATTTTTTGCCTTACAAGGTACTTCCATGTACTCTTCCCCATACCTCCTTCATGGTTGATTCAGGGAAGTGCATGATTTAATAACTGGCTTGTCTTTAAACATATACAAGGTATATAGAAGGTTGCATACAGGTTTGCATTACCAGTATTCCAGGAATTGCAGCTTTCTCCAAGTAATGCTAGGTTAAGGTACAGCGCAACAGTCAAAAATTTATCACTACAAGGGCTCATCTAATATACCACAACAGTGATAGTAATTAACAGGTGGCAC
>JAEWBD010000269.1 GCA_023391315.1 Bacteroidota bacterium
TGTAAATGCCACGGCGGTATAATGAATCTCCGTGATCCTGTTTATAAGTCGCCAATACACCACGGCCCGAAGTTGCCTGTTCCCAAAGACCTTTCGGCTGGTAAGGCTTTACGCTTGGCCCGCCAATTGTTCGCACTAATAATCCGCTGCTCGATAAAACCATATCCCTTATTAATTCAGCCGGTAAACGAAACCGCGGGCCTCTTGATAAATAAGCATTCTCCGGGTCAGCTTCAATTTTTTCTTTTGAAGCAACTGCAGACTGGCGATAAGCTGCGCTCATTACCATTTGTTTTACCAGTCGTTTGATATCCCAGCCGTGTTCCATAAAGTCAACGGCCAGCCAATCCAGCAATTCCGGGTGCGTGGGCAAATCGCCCTGCATACCAAAATCACCGGAAGATTTTATAATACCGCGGCCAAAGAATTCCTGCCATAACTGGTTTACAAAAACCCGCGCTGTTAACGGGTTGTTTTTATTCACCGTCCATGCTGCAAGCCCGAGACGGTTACGCGGATATTGAACGGTATCAAACCCCATTACTGCAGGCAAAGCAGCAGGCAGCACCTGGTAAGTTGGACGGTCGTAAACGCCACGATCCAGTACGTATGTTTTACGCAGTGTATCCTGTTCGCCCATTACGGAAACCATCAGTGTTGATGTATCTGCATCATTAATAAATGTAAGAAGCTGCTTACGGTCGGTATCTGAAATGGTAAGCACAGGCATTTTTGCAGGCTTTGAAACGCCTACATCCCCTTCATAACCCACTTCTTTTGTATTGTTGAAAAAAGCAAACAGCGAATAATAATCTTTCTGGCTAAAAGGATCATATTTATGGTCGTGGCATTGGGCACATTCAACCGTTAAACCCATAATGCCTGTACTGTATGTTTTTGTTTTATCAATGATATACCCAATGCGGTATTCTTCCGGTATTACACCGCCTTCTTCCGTGTATTTATGGTTACGGAAAAAACCGGTGGCCAGTATTTCTTCTTTATTGGCATTGGGCAGCATATCCCCGGCTATCTGCCAGGTAAGAAAAGTATTATAAGGCAGGTTTTCATTAAACGCATGAATCACCCAATCCCGCCAGGGCCATTGTGTGCGGATGTTATCATCCTGGTAACCATAGCTGTCTGCATAGCGCGCCACATCCAGCCAATGCATGGCCATCTTCTCTCCATAAGCATTGCTTTGCAGTAAACGGTCAACCGCTTTTTCATAAGCGCCAGGGCTTTTATCATTCAGGAAATCGTCCATTGCCTGCAATGATGGTGGCAAGCCGGTTATATCTTCTGTAACGCGTTTTAATAAACGTTCCTTATCTGCTTCTTCATTCGGTTTTAGTCCCTTCGATTGCATTTTGGAGAGAATGAAATAATCAATCTCGTTCTTCGGCCATTTTTCATCCTTTACTTTTGGTAAAGGCGATTTTTTTGGCGCTACAAAAGCCCAGTGGCGTTCATATTTCGCACCTTGTTTTATCCATTTTTTAAACAGGGCGATTTCATGTTCGTTTAATGTTCCCAAATGCGATTCTGGCAGCGGCATCAGGTAAGTTGGATCGGTTGATGAGATGCGTTTAATCAGTTCACTTTCTTCCGGTTTTCCCGGTACGATGGCAAAAGCGCCTTTCGTTTCTTTCAGGGGGGCGTAAGCCGAATCTGCAATGTCTAATCTTAAAGAAGCCTGGCGCTTATTGGCGTCGGGGCCGTGGCAGGCAAAACATTTATCTGAAAGGATGGGACGTATATCAAAATTGTAGCTAACCGTTTCCGGCAAAGCATCGCCGCTGCTATGTGTAGTATTACAGGCGTTTATAACAAAAACGCAAATGACAATACAGGCAAATAATGTAAGTAGTCGTGAAAGCATTGGCTTAATCGTAGAGATGCAATATACAAATTAGAAATAAACCGTTGCTCATATTAATGTTAATGGAGATTGTGCCGGGCTGATCTTGAAAAAATGTTATCAATCCTGTTCTGCACATGACGAATATTGGATAAAAGCCATAAAACTTGATGCAGCAAATTCCTCCATCACAGGCTGAGGCGCTAAGATGAACCGCGACGGACAATACGGAACGATAACAGTAGTAAACCCATCTGCCTTAATAGAAGGGAAGTTTACGTGGGTAATCACCATTAAAGCGTAATTTGAACGGAAAAAGAAGGAGAAAAACTCAAAAAAGGGGGAAATCAATGAAGAAAAGGGGGAATTTATTGAGTTTTGGGGGAAAGTTTAAAGAAAAAGGGGGAAGATGAACTCTGTAAAAATGTAAATAAACAGCATTGCGTTGCGATGCTGCCTTACCAAAGACCCAGCATAAATTTTTATTTCGCTTGTCAGCAGTAGTTCCAGCCGACATTACGCTATTGAGCAACAGAATATATTTTGTACTTTGGTTTTTCAATCGGCTTCATTGCCTAGCTGACAATTATAAAATACCAGCACAGCAGCAAGCCGTCAATGTTAGCAGCAATTTTCCAACTTTTTTGCATTACCATACTTCTTTGCAAAACATCAGCCTGATGCATAGGTGGCGCCACATGCATGCATCAATAAAAACTCCTTTTTCCTGACTAAGCTCCTGATCTCTACTGACCATTATCATAGAAGACGGAAAGTGACCTAATGTAATTTTAATTCATGAAAAGGTTGTTCTTGGCAACTATAGTAATTTTTATTTCTTGTAATAACAAAGGGGAAGAGACAACTCAACCAATAGCTCAGAATATTACAGAATCAGTGTATGCCTCCGGCATTCTTAAGAGTAAGAGTCAGTATGAAGTTTATTCCACCGTGAACGGTATTATTGGGCAAAAGTTAGTGACTGAAGGAGATATTGTACATAAGGGCGATGCTATTGTAACTTTATTAAATGAAACACCACAATTAAATGCCGAAAATGCCCGGCTCGCAGCTACTTATTCTTCCGTATCTTCTAATGTTGAAAGGTTAAATGAGTTGAAAGCAAACATTGATTTGGCGTGGGCAAAACTGCAAAACGATTCTGCTTTATTTCAACGCCAGCAAAATTTGTGGAAAGAAGAAATTGGGACCCGTAATGAAATGGAACAAAGAGAACTTGCCTACAAGAGCTCTATGACCGCTTACCAGGCTTCACTCGTGCAATACAATAACCTGAAGAAACAGATTGATTTTACAGCACAACAGTCGTTCAAAAATTTACAGATAAACAATTCAGTAAACAATGACTATACTATCAAAGCCCGGCAGGATGGCAAAGTATATAGTATATTAAAAGAACAAGGAGAAATGGTAAATACACAAACACCAATTGCTGTGATTGGTGACGTAAATGAATTTGTAATGGAACTTCAGGTGGATGAATACGACATCGGCAAGATCAAACTTGCTCAAAAAGTGTTTGTAACTATGGATGGTTACAAAGGTCAGGTGTTTGAAGGCTCATTAACAAAGATTCAACCGATAATGGATGACCGTTCAAGATCATTCAAGGTTGAAGCAACTTTTATTTCCCGGCCGTCTCTACTCTATCCTAATCTAACGGTAGAAGCAAATATCCTGATCAGCACAAAAAAAAATGCACTAACGATTCCCCGCACATATTTGTTGGATGACAATACCGTATTACTTAAAGACGGAGAAAAAAGAAAAGTGGTCACAGGTTTAAAAGATTACCAGCTAGTTGAAATAATCAGCGGGTTGAGCAAAGATGATCTTATTGAAAAAGTAAGGTAGTGAATTATAAATTGAATATAGAAATAGCAGGATCACTTCTACTGGCAAGGTGGAGACAAACTTTAATAGCAGCCATTGGTGTTACCTTCAGCATAACCATGTTTATCACTTTGCTTGGCTTTATGACAGGTTTAAACACGTTGCTCGATGGATTGATTTTAAACCGCACGGCTCATATTCGCCTATATAATGAGATAGAAAAAAATCCACATCAACCGATTACAGCAAGTTTACCGTACAAAAATTTTTACAACTTTATTTCTTCTGTAAAAGCCTCTAACAGCCGTGAAGAAATATATAACAGCGAAGCCATTATCAATACCATTAGCAAGGACAAAAGGGTACTTGGCCTATCTCGCAAAATTCATACACCTGCCTTTTTTAATGAGGGAAGTGTTCAGATCGCGGGTGTTATTGACGGAATAAATCCACAGGAGGAAAATAGACTGTTCCACTTCTATGATTATATAACTAATGGTTCAGGAAGTGATCTAAACATTGTTCCAAATAGTATTGTTCTTGGCAAACCGCTTGCGGATCAATTACTGGCAAACATTGGCGATCAAATTTACGTCAATACCCCCGGCGGCGAAGTTTTTCCTCTAAAACTAATAGGATATTACCAATCCGGTATAAGAGAACTGGATAAAATACAGGGATATACTTCGATTGTTACTACGCAAAAAATATCAGGCAAGCCTGCCAACTATCTTACAGACATACAAGTGAAACTCAACAATCTTGATGAGGCACCAACAGTGGCAAATGAATATAAGAGCTTATTCGGACTTGAAGCAATAGATATACAAACTGCTAATAGCGAATTTGAAACAGGCAGCTCTATACGAACGCTTATTTCATATGTAGTGGGTATTACGCTACTCATCGTTGCAGGATTTGGCATTTATAACATTTTAAACATGATGATCTATGAAAAGATGGATTCTATTGCTATCCTGAAGGCCACAGGATTTTCCGGTGGTGACGTGAAAACGGTATTCTTGATGATCGCTTTAACCATTGGCTTTTTTGGAGGATCAATAGGACTGCTTTCCGGTTATCTTTTATCTCTTCTTATCGATGCCATTCCTTTTCATTTCCCTTCACTTCCGTCCGTCACTACTTATCCTGTCAATTACAATCCTGCGTATTACCTTATCGGCATCTTGTTTTCGCTTGTCACTACTTATCTGGCAGGATTATTTCCTGCAACAAAAGCAAGTAAAGTTGATCCGGTAGTCATCATAAGAGGCAAATAATATGAACAATCCTGTTCTTGAAGCAAGACATATCAATAAAACCTTTCATGATCATGTTGATGTTCCTGTATTGAAGGATATAAACATAATGGTTAATAAGGGTGAATTTGTTGCACTAATGGGCAAATCAGGCTGCGGTAAATCTACCTTGCTATATGTTTTATCCACAATGGATACGGAATATGAAGGAGCCTTGTTGATTGATGGAGAAGTAATGACCGGCAAAACGGGAACAAGATTATCCGAAGTGCGTAATGAAAAGATTGGTTTTGTATTTCAGTTTCATTACCTGCTGAATGAATTCAGTGTTTTAAAAAATGTTATGCTGCCGGGTTTGAAATTAAACAGGTGTACGGAAAATGAAATTAAAAACAGTGCTTTAAAGTGGTTGAATGTTTTGGGCATAGAACAACTGCGTGATAAAAAACCGAACCTGCTCTCAGGCGGCGAGAAACAACGTGTGGCCATCGCAAGAGCTTTGATCAATGATCCTTTGATTATTATGGGTGATGAACCAACAGGCAACCTGGATAAAAAGAATAGCCAAATTGTGTTTGATATTTTTAAGGAGTTATGTAATCAATTTCAACAAACATTATTGATCGTTACGCATGATGCGGAATTTGCATCGCATACCAACAGGACTATAGAGATGGAAGATGGAAGAATCATTGGTAGATGAGTCGAAAATAACAAACCCACCTGACGGCAGCAATAAAGACGGCGAAAAGCATCGCCTTGATTTTGAACCTACGCATTTTTTAAAACCGTCTTCTGAGTGTCATATCTTAATTGTTAGCAACTAGAAACTGGTCTTGAAGAAACAGTGTATCCTCTTCAAGATAAACTTTATGTCGAGCATCGTCTCCTGAAAGGGACGATGCGTTATCTTAGCACCGCACCGGCCTCCGCGAGAGACGATGCTTGCCCCCCAACTTCGCCGCATCTATATTAAAGTTTTGTAACTTTTCTTCCGTGTAAAACCAATGCGTCCAAAGAAATCTCCCCATTTGGTGTTCTCTTCAACAGTTATTTCCCCACCGTCTTCATAACCGGCTTTTGTGTAAAGGAGAAAACCTGAGGGTATGAAACCATCAATAAAAATGAACGTTGCTGGCAGCTATCGTAAAGATGCATAACAATGCTTACGCATCACAGTTCTTAAATTTTCAATAAATACTTTTTTGCAGTTTTATTTCACGCAACATAAATTAGCGCATTAATACAACCGTGCCTGGCGCAATCAGTTTCACCGCTGTCATATTTGCCGTAATAAACATAATTATAAAAACTGTTGTAATCGCATTTTAAAAAAAAAATTCGATTTTTGCTTATGAACAAAAAAGGAGAAATCATCCTGATTGAAGATGACCCGGACGACCAGGAACTTTTTCAACGTGCTTACAAGGAATTGGGGATACAAAACCCGTTGGTTATTTTAAAAAACGGACGCGAGGCATTTGACTACTTCAACAATAAGAATAAAGACCTCTTTCTTATTATATCAGATATTAATATGCCGTTGATGTCAGGCATTGAGTTAAGAGACAAAATGCAGCAGGTGGGTGAAATAAGATTACGGACTATACCTTTTTTATTTCTTACAACAGGCACACCATCACAAAACGTATTATATTCCTATACGCATTCCATTCAGGGTTTTTTTTTAAAACCAACCAGTTTTGTAAAATTGAAAAATATTATACAACATGTAGTTGACTACTGGACAACCTGTACGGAACCTGTTTTTTCTAACAAACCACCCCGGATATTTTAATTGTGTTGTAAACGCTGATAGGTTTTTACATGAAACGGCATACTTGCGCTGAAAAAAAATATTAAATCGAAAAAAACAAACCTTCATCGTATCAATACAACCGTGCCTTGTTTGGTAAATGGTGCGCCTGCATTTGTTTTGCCTGCAATCATCCACACATAAGTGCCGATGGGCTGTGGTATGCCGCTTAAATTACCATCCCAGGCGGCAGAAAAACTTTGAGAGGTGTAAACCACCTGGCCCCAGCGGTTCAATATCCTGAAATAAAATATCTCCTTAATGCCCACGGGTGTAATCTTAAACTTATCGTTCAGTCCATCGCCGTTGGGCGTAAAGGCAGTGGGGATATATATTTCAGGCCCTTTAAAAACCTTTACATGCACTATATCGCTGGTGGCACATCCTATAGCCGTGGTGGTGGTAAGGGTGTAGGTCATGTCTTCATACAAAATGGCTGTGGGGTTGGCAATGTGGCTATTATTTAACCCCGTGGGCGGCGACCATGAATACATTTCGCCACCACTGCCCTGCAGTTGAAAAGGGGAGCCAAGCATAACCGTGGTATCGCGTCCGGCATTGGCGGCAGAGCCATACACCCGCACAGCTTTCATAACCGTATCGGTAGTACAGCCATTGGCAGCCTGTGCCGCAAGCGCCGCCGTATAAGTGCCGCCGCTTGCATAGGTATGAATGGCAACCGGCTCTTCGGAAAAAGTATTGTCGCCAAAATCCCATAGCCATTTATCTATCACAATACCGGGGCTGTTATTCTTTGCCATAAAAGTTATGGGAATATTGCTGCAGGTATCTGTTTTTGTAAAATCTATTCGCGGCGCCGTGCCCACTGTAAAAGTTTGCACAGCCGTATCGGAAGGGCAGTTTTCCCTGGTATTTACAAACAGTTTTACGGTATAAGTGCCGGCCTGGTAATGCACCGGCGGCGGGTTTTGCAAAGAAGAAGTGCTGCCATTGCCTAAATCCCAATACCAGTAATTCCTGGTGCCGCCGTTTAAAACGCTGGCATCTGTAAAAACCACGGTATCGTTTGTGCAAATGGGGGTTGCGCTGGCAGCAAAATCCGCTTTTGGATAAGCGCCCACCGTGAGGGTTTGGGCAAAAGTATCAGAGAGGCAGCCATCGCCGCCCTCAACGTTTAAAGTAACATTATAAACGCCTGGCTGTTCATACGCATGCGCCGGGGGATCTTTTAAATTTGAAATGGTGCCATCGCCAAAATCCCAATACCAGTTGCTGATATTTCCATACGAAGTTGAGCTGTCGGTAAAGCTGAAAGGTGTGCCAACGCAACTGTTGTTATGCGCCGCCAAAGCAAATTTGGATTCAAGCGGCACGCAAACTTTCTGGATATTGAAATTGGTGCCGGTGCCGGCGGTGAAGCCCCAATATACAAGCGGGTTATTATTAAAAATATCCTGCACAATGTTTTTGGTGAGGGAAAGGCGCAGGTGGCCATCCACCCTTACTTCCATTAAATTATTTGCCGGCTCCCAGTTTATTGCCAGCACATGCCATTGGCAGTCTTCAATATTAACACAGTCGGGTAAAACGGCAACAGGCCCGGCGAGGTTATAAATTGAATGATGGAAAGTGTTTCCATCAGATTGTATGGCGATATGATCATAATCGGGGTCATCCTGAACACCATTCATGTAAGTGTCTATGGTTATGCCCACCGAA
>JAEWBD010000420.1 GCA_023391315.1 Bacteroidota bacterium
CGTTGTATCAACGCCTGTATCAATTACTGCAACTATTACAGGCGTTGATTTTTTTCCTTTTAAAAGATCATAAGCTTTATTAAGGCTTATACCATCCACAAAATCAGCGGCAGAATCCTGCTGATACCATATTTTCGTATTGATATGGTTAACACTGTTTTGGGCGTTAACTGAAAAACTGCAGCAAACAAAAACCAGCATCACAATAGCACTCGGTAAACGCATAATAAACTTGATTTTTAAGACGACAAATATCTTTAACAGATAAAGAGTAAATTTTTAAAGAAAGGCAATTTAGGAAACTATTAGTAAAGATAATGGGTGATATGTGAAGGAATACCAAAAAGAACTTCGCAATTATTTTATCATATTTAATTACAAAAAAATGTATAAGAACCTTAATGTTTTAATGTTACTAATCACAGGTTTATTTATTTTAAACATAAAGCTGCAGGCACAAACAATACCGGTTGATTCAGGTTATTTTAAATCGTTTGACAATACAAAGATTTATTATGAAATACGGGGCAATGGTTTCCCTGTTTTACTGGTACACGGTTTTATTGTGAACAGTAATTCATGGCGGCATGCGGCTTTATACGACAGCCTTATTGCTGCAGGAAATAAAGTAATATTGGTGGATTTGCGGGGTAACGGCAAATCTGATAAACCCCATACCGATGCCGCATATAATAACGATGCGGAAGCAAAAGATTTAATGCTGTTATTAAAACATCTCCACATAAATAAATATGATGTTGTGGGTTATTCGAGAGGTTCAATTATAACAGCAAGATTGCTCGCATTAGATAAAAATGTGCATAAGGCAGTCATGGGCGGCATGGGCTCGGATTTTACCAATCCTTACTGGCCGCGGCGCATACAGTTTTATCATGCATTAGCATTTGACACGGTGGCTTCGCTGCATGCAATGGTGCAGCATGTGCAGAAAGCGGGATTAGACCAGCAGGCACTTGCTTTCCTTCAAAAATACCAGCCTTCCACGCCAAAAGAAGTATTGGCAAAGATTAAAACGCCTGTGTTGGTTATTCACGGAGACAGTGATGTTGATAATGGCAACGCAGATGAGCTGGCCTCATTCTTTCCTAATGCAACAACAGCAGTTACTCCCGGTGATCATAACCATGCGGCTTCTACGCCTGAATTTGCTAAAGCCGTGATGGCGTTTTTGAGAAATTGAAGTGCTTGGTTATAATAGTTTATTGATTGGAAGCAACTTCTTTACCACGTATCCTGATTTCCTGTGATTTTTTAATATTGCTATCGCTTTTTGTAAGCAATTTAATAAGCCCTAAATCAATGTTTTCCTTTGCATTCTTAAATTTATCAATATCTATTCGAAGTATATCATTTTCATCAACAAGGTATTTGTCATAATCTGCATTTATAAGGTTTCCATCAATTGTAAAAACCGCAGGCTTATTTTTTAAATTAGTGTATTTATTTTTTAAATCAGTTAAAGAAATTAATTGGGGCTCATATCCCTTTTTTGTAGTAATATAAACTTGTCCAGAGTATTCTATACCGTCAATATTTATAGCTTCATTAATCACATTAATGTTGTCTATGATTTTCGTATTGAAAGATGAAATATTAACAAACCGGCCATTTAAAAAGTAAGCTGGCGTATGGGTCGCAGTGTCTTTGTTCGCATACACAATTTTAATTGAAGAATCAATTGTTTGTCCATAAATAAATGTTGTTGAAGCAAGCATTGCTAATAAAAAAAGCTGTTTCATAATATTTGGTTTTTAGGTTAATGTATATACTCCTTAATGTTGTATGTCTTCTCAAATTTAAGAGTTAAAAATGCTCCAAATCAATATCGTAATACCAGGCAGGTTTTGATGGTATCGATAAATAATTGCAGAATTACAATTTCAGGGATTTATTAAAGAAATCATTTTTCAGACTGCTCCACTCATGTTTTAAAATGCTATAGTAAACTGTGTTGCGCCTGAAGCCATCATACATTAACGTGTGGTGTCTTAAAATGCCTTCAAATTTTCCCCCGACTTTTTCAATTGCTTTTCTTGATGTTATATTTCTTTCGTCTGTTTTAAACTAAACTCTTTCAGGCGGGATGTGTTACTTATTCAAAATAGGGCGTTTTTTATTCTGCCATTAGTTGTCAAGTTTGTAAATCAATTCTTCAATTTCTTTTTGACGGGCATTTGCAAAACCCCTGTCAGAGCCGATTTTGACAAAACCACATTTTTCTAACACTTTCTGGGAACCGACATTGTCAAATGCAACTCGTCCAAATATTGGTCTTGCAGTTTCCATGTCTAAAAAATCTTTAAGAGCTTTTGTCGCTATTCCGTGTCCCCAAAATTTTCTATCTATCCAATAAGTGATTTCTGCGTCTCCTTCCATTACAAACTTGGCAATACTTCCCACAATAATATTGCCGAGAACGATTGTTTGATTATTTACTGTAGGTTCGTCTAATAATTTTGTGTATTTGCTTAAGTAAGCAGGTTTGTCTACCGGGTCTTTGGGCATAAATGCAGCTAAATAACCACCTTCCTTGTCAAGTTGAAATTCAAATAAAATATCCAAGTCGGCTACTTCTGTCGGTCTGAGTTTTATGTCAAGTTTGCTATTCGTCATTAACGTTATGCGTATTTGAATTCTACCTGTATGTGTTGTCTTAAAATGCCATAACACGCTAATTTATATTATTAAACCACACTTTACAAAGCGTTTCCATTGTTGAAAATAAAAACTTTAATCTTCATTCTTTTTGTATTGTCGTTGCGCAATACAGTTTATTATTCAATCTATTTTTCTACAGAAATAAGAATGATGTATAGCAAAGGAGCCGGCAGGTTTAAAGGCCCACCAGCCCTTTTAAACATTTAATTCTCCATTATCGCTTCCCTTCTGAAACCAATCACTTTTGTTTTAACCGGTTCAGGATTTACGTCATCAGCATTTGTTATCTCAGCTAGCGTTAACGGTTTATTGATCTCAGTTTTTAATCCCAAATGATCGTTCAGTTTTCTTGCTTTATCAACCGACAATTTTCCAAACTCATATCTCGCTATCAATCTTCCTTTGCGCAGCAGAGCGCTGTCAATAAATGCAAGTTCACTGTTGAACGTACAGATGATCTGCACATTCAAACAATCGCTCAGCAATCCATCGCTGATGTTCAGCAGATTGCTTACACTGCTCTGGCTGCTGTATTTTCTGTCCATTATAATATTTTCAGCGTCTTCAATTACCAGCACTGCATTTGGATTATCCAATAATAAATCCATGAATTCAGGATTCATCAGGTTGCCTGCAACACTTGGAGCAACAAACATCACCTTCTTCTTAAGATTACCAATCAGGTATCTTAAGTAAGTTGTTTTACCGGTACCTGGCAAGCCATGCAGCAATACAATACCCTTATCATTTTCTTTGCCTAATCTTTCCTTTATTACCGCATCTACTGCTTTAAAATCATCGTTATAATAAAGATCAATGTCCAATGTTGTTGGCTTGATGGATAATGTTTTAAGATCAAGATTATTGTTGTTTAAAGAAATGATATTGATCTCATAATCCTTCTCTTTTTGCCGCGCTTTGCAGGTTTTAAAATCTGCAAGGACTATTCTCGCCAGGTCATAACTTGCTGTATCAAAGTAAACATCGCTCCAGTCATCCATCATTCGTATAACAATCTTATTTTCCAGCACAAACAATGTTTTGGAAAAACGAACAGTATCATCATCCCAGTTGTGATAAATACGCTGAAAAGATTCCAGCACATTGCCATACTTATTTGTTTTTACCAAATCAAAAAGTTTGTTGATATCAACATTTCCTATGTATGCTACACAAGGCACCGTATTAAAAACCACTGTATAAAAATATCTTGGTTCAATGAAATAATTATCAAAGAACTGGGCAGTATTGCCCGCCTTTATCTTCGAAATTTTCAGCCTGTATTTCCACTTGCTTTTATAATTGTGTAGTATTGATACAATGCATATTATTATTACAATACTTATTATTGAGCCCATAATTATTTGTTTTTCGACCGGGCATAAAAAACCCGGCCATTATTAATTTTATTTATGGCCGGGTTATACAAATGCTACATAACTACGACCGTAATTTGTTTTTAATTATTGAATGCATTATCATTATCTTTTATCTAGCAGAGGAGCATTATAAAAACTATATCTGTTAATTATAAAAATCCACTCAAAATCCTGGTTCAGACCTTTACCTTCTTCCACCCGCCACGTTTAAAAAAATACCATGCAACAATAGTGATCAACGTTTCAGCTACAGGTATGGATACGAATACACCTGTTGGCCCAAAATCGAAATATAAAGTGAGCAGGTACGCTAATGGTATCTGGAAAAACCAAAAGCCTGCAAGGTTTATCCACGTTGGCGTCCAGCTATCCCCGGCGCCGTTGAAAGCATTTGCCATTACCATGCCTATACCATAAAATATATAACCTGAGGCCATGATGCGCAATGCCTTTACAGCAATTTCCTTTACCGCCTCATCGTTGGTAAAAAAGCTAATAACAGGATAGGCGCCTAACAGGAATATTAATGATACAAGCCCCATAAATACACCATTATATTTTGCTGTTTTTATAACACTCTCTTCTGCACGCTGCAACTGTTTTGCGCCAAGGTTTTGGCCAACCAATGTTGCGGCGGCATTGCTTAATCCCCAGGCGGGCAGTATAAAAAATACCACCACCCGTAATGCTGTTTGATAACCTGCAGATGTTACACTGTGGCCGGTATCCGCTACCAGTCTTGCCAGCACCACCCAACTGCATGAAGCAATAATAAACTGGAACACTGCTGGCGCCGCAATATTGATAAGCGATTTGAGAATTGACCAGTCAACATTAAAATGCCTGCGTTGTATTTTAATAATGCCATCACCTTTGAATAAATGATATAACTGGTAACACACGCCAATGCCTCTTCCCGTAGTAGTTGCTATGGCTGCACCTGTTAAGCCAAGTGCCGGAACGGGGCCAAGGCCGCGGATAAGCACCGGGCAGAGAATGATATTGCAAATATTGGCAAGCCACAAACTCTTCATAGCCATTGATGCATCACCTGCACCGCGAAATATGCCATTGATAAGAAAAAGCAGCATGATAATTACATCGCTTCCCATATCAATGCGGGCGAAGGTGGTACCTATGGCTACCGTTCTTTCATCAGCGCCCATAGCCCGCAAAATATCGTCAGCAAATACAACACCCAGTATGCTTAGTATGATGGCTATTGAACAGGCTAGCCATAATGACTGAACGGCTGAATGCGCCGCTTCATCGGCATTCTTCTCTCCTATCCGCCTTGATACTACCGCTGTTGCTGCCATGCTTAAACCAAAAGCAGCAGAATATATAATTGAAAGAACTGATTCGGTTAAACTTACAGATTGTAATGTGTGTTCGGCATCAGGTAAATGCCCCACAAAAAATAAATCTACCAATGCAAATACACTCTCCATGCTCATTTCCAATATCATTGGTATAGCCAGCATGATGATGGCTTTGCGTAAACTGCCTTGTGTATAATCCATTTCAACACCCCTGATGGCATTGCCGGCAAGTGCCAAAAAGCCTTTTGACTTATAGGTTAGTCGTCTCAACATTTTAATTTGGTTTTAAATATTTTGTTATACTAAAATTCTCAGGCGGGCAATAAAAAACCCCGTTGGTAGCGGGGCTGTTTATAATCAGTTAGTAACAGTTGTGTTTAGCTGAAATAAGCTGCTATGCCCGCAATCGGATTGTTTACCGGGACGAAATTTATTTCCCAGGTATCATCCTTTTGTATAAATGAGCATAACATTTTCACTGTTCAATTTTTTTAGAGACGCGAAGTTGGGGATATTTTTATTACCCACAAATTTTTTTAAGATTTTTTTTAGATTTTTTTTATTAGTGAAATGCTATTGTATAACAACCTGTAATTAATTATAGAATTAATATTGATTGGTGCTTAGCAAAACCAATGTGCAGGCCTGCATTGGCTGTATATTATTTTCAAGTGCAAGTTCAGCCAGCTCTTCGTTTTCAGCGCCGGGATTAAAGATGATTCGTTTAGGATGCAACGAGAGAATATAATCGTAATACTGTTTTTGATTCTGGGCGTTCAAATAAAGCGTTACCGTATCCACATCTTCAACATTAATGGTTTCGTTTATTATATCAATATCATTTATCTGCCCTTTTCTTTTGCCGATAGGTATTACGGTATGCCCATGCGCTGCCAGCCTGCCGGTTGCAAGATTGCTGTATCGTGCGGGATTGGGAGATGCCCCTAATACTACAGTTTTTTTATTCATATTGAAAATTATAAATATTGTAAAAATCCGAAAAATGTTTGATGAAAGATTTGTTGTTAAACCTTTACATTTGCGGCAATTAATGGCCCTGTAGTTCAATGGATAGAATAGAAGTTTCCTAAACTTTAGATACAGGTTCGATTCCTGTCGGGGCTACTTACTTCCGGAAGGCATGTTTTAATACTTGCTTTCCGTTTTTTTTGGTGAACCCCCGATCCTGTGAATATTCGGCCAGATGTTATAAATACCACTGCTGCAGATTGCCAACAGCGCACTTCTAAACAAGGCTTTATTAGCTTTTGAATAATCAATATTGATACCAGATTGAAGAAACAGTGAGTTTTGAAAAAAGGGCGTAACCGAAAAATGAAACGGGTAGGATAAACCCCGGGTTATATTACGGGTGCTTAATCTTATTCAATTAAATTTTTGAACTGCGTCAAAAAAAATTTCCCGCCAGGAATGGCAGGAAATTTTCAACCCTAAACCCTTAAAAAGCTAAGTTACGAACAAGTTCGCAAATATTCAAATGAAATTAGAGGAACCGGAAAGTGGTATGTCAGGCTACCGCTTTTTATTAATCGTTTTTAATCGCAAAGAATCAAGCTTGCGCAATAACGATGGCAGCGTTATATATTTTCTCCTCGCATAATGCATCATAACAAATAAAAGAGGTATAGTAAGCATGAGCAATCAATGGAAGCCCGAACCACTAAAATATTCCGGCCTAATTATCACGCAGTTTATAAGCACAATAATTAAAAAAACGGCCAGGAATAGCAGAATGTATTTTTATTTCGAGATATTATAATGCGATTTGATTAACTATACAATTACTACTCTTTCGGCAAGTAACCTGCTTTTATTTCTTCTTAAAATTTCCTGCAGCACATCCACCGATTGCGAAACGGCCCTGCGATAACCTATACTGCTTTTTTTCACATAGTGATCATAGCCGGGCACTTCCAGTCTTATCTCGCATAACCTGTTTTCATGTTTTTTGCTTGCACCTTTTCTAAGAATTACGTTCGCACGAATAATGTTATCGCATTGGTCGAATAACTTTTTTACTTTCTCTTTTATGAATGCTTCAAGATCTTTGCCTGCTTTAAAATCTACCGATTTGATAATGATGTTCATAAGATTATTTTATAGTGAAGAAATATTTCAAAAGCAATAATTAATTGCATGACTTTCAGCCTTTATTCAAAGCTAAATTGAAGTTATTAGAAAGGGGTTAAGAACAAATTAGAAAGTCATTAAATTATTTTTGACGCACATTTTCGGCAATTGGAAGCTGAATTAAAAAAGTCGTGCCTTTGTTTACGATGGAGTTAACTTTTATTTGTCCTTTATGCAATTTAATAATGCGGTATACCAGCGGCAGGCCTACGCCAAAACCTTTTGTTGATTTGCTGTCTTCACTTCTGTAAAACGGCTGAAAAATATTTTTCAGATCACTTTCAGCAATACCTTTTCCATCATCTTCAATAATAATATAAATTTCTTTAGGCTGAACGAGTAATTTTACTACTGCATGATGGTCCGTCGAATATTTGCAGGAGTTAGAAACAACATTTTTTATAGCGGAAAGCAATAGCTCGGCATTGCCAAATACCAATAACCTGTCTTCATTTTCCGGCAATTGTTCAAACTCCAGCTTCACGGAATATTCTTTATCCACTTTTGTAATCTCGCCCGGCAACTGCATCAGTATTTCATCAATTCTAATTGAATTAATTTCAATACCACCCTTTATGCCTGATACTGTTGCAAATTCCAATAATGTTTGTGTAAGTTTAGCCAGGTTGCGCACATCCTGGTAAACGGATTGCATGATGCCGCGGTACTCTTTAGCCTCCCTGTTTCGCTGCAGCGATACTTCCAGTTGGCTTGAAATTGAAGTAAGCGGCGTGGTTAATTCATGAGACACAGAAGAAATAAACCTGCGTTGCATTTCAAAGCTTTGCTGCAAACGGTCTAATAACTCATTTAAGGTTTCTGTAAGATAATTCCATTCATCTCTCGCACTCCCGGGTTTTATCCTGTGCTCAAGATTCTGTGCTGAAATGTCTTTCACATCATCTGCAATCTTCTTTATCGGCTTCAATAATATGTTTGAAAAAACATAACCCAGTGTAAACGCGGCCAGGTTGCCGCATGCAAAAATTATCAGTAAAATAATTTTGAGATGATGCAGGTTACGCTTGCCTTCTTCATCAAATGCAGCAGCTATAATAACAGGATGATAATTAACCCCGGTATCGTACCAGGCAACGACTTCACGGTTGCCATCGGTAAAAAAATATGCTTTATCAATTCTTGCCTTGTCCAGTATGGCGGCAGTAACCTGCAAACTATCCTGTGGCATATCACTGTCAGTATATATTTTTTCATTAAAAGAATTATATACCTGTATCGTTTTATCGCGCATTGGTATCACCGTAAGTGAATCTATCTTTTTCATCAGCGCAGGGTTAAAGGCCGCGGTATCGTTCAGCATGTTGGCCGTGGTTATAGCCTGGTTTGTTAAATGCGCCTTCATATTTTCCAGTCTGATGTTGTAAAAAAAATAATAAATGCTGCCGCAAAACAGCCCAAGTAATACACACAGTATGAATGTAAACAGCAAGGTTATTTTTATTCTTACATGCATCAGTGGTCCTTTAAAATATAGCCCATGCCCACATGGGTTTGAATTAATTTATGTTCAAATTGTTTATCCACTTTATTACGCAGGTAACTTATATAAACGTCAATAACATTTGTATTGGTTTCAAAATCCACATCCCACACATTAATCGCTATATCCACTCTTGAAACAACTTTGTTTTTATTTCGAAGCAGGTATTCAAGCAGTTGAAATTCCTTTGCAGTAAGATTAATTGCCCTGCCATCCCTTTTTACTTCTTTACTGTCGAGATTCATTTCAAGGTCTGCCGCTTTTAAAATATTCCCAACCGGTAAATTTTGGTTCACTGTTCGTTTTAGCAATACCCTTATTTTTAACAGGAGCTCTTTAAATTCAAAGGGCTTTACCATATAATCATCAGCGCCTGATTCATACCCTTCAATCTTGTCGTTCAGCGCACTCATAGAAGTAAGCATGAGTATGGGTATTTGTTGATTTTTGGCGCGAATGGCTTTACACAAATCATAACCGTTCATGCCGGGAAGGTTTATGTCGAGAATAATAAGATCAAACTCTTTTGCGCAGAATAAATGATAACCCAGTTTTCCATCGTAAGCAACTTCAACGCTAAAGCCAATTTCATCAAGCCCGAACTTTAAAGTATCGGCAATTTTTTTTTCATCTTCAACAATCAATATTTTTCTTTCCATATATAAAAACAGCCATTATTTTAAGCAATTTACTTCTTCTCATTTTAGGCTAAAAAAATCAACCCGGTTCTAATCATATTCTAATGCGCCGTTAATGCCAGGTTAATGGCCCGTACGTAGTTTTGAAAGTTATTATTCTGGTGAAGTATTCACCGTTAGGCCTGCATTGCAAAACAATTAAAAAGTTCGATATGAATACAATACAGCTAATCAATCTAAAAAACACTGTTAGCGAAAATTATTTTACCGCAAAAAATTTAAACGATGCTGATATTAGCCGCCATGAAATAAACGATGCAACTAACCGTAGAAATAACAATAAGCTTAATGCGGACGTTCTTATCGATTACATTATTAAAACGCATCATGCTTTTGCGAAAAAAAGTACAATTGCCATTTATAACCTCACGCAAAAAGTTGCATATCGTCACAGTGAAAAACATGTAGAATTAAAAAAGTTTAACGAAATCGCCTTTCTTTTCTTTCACCATTTGTTAAATCAAATGTTGAAAGAAGAGCAGTCCTTGTTTCCCTATGTAAGGCAAATAATGAGTGAACTAAAATATCAAGGCAAAAACAATAATGCTATTATACAACCTTTAAAAGAAAAGCTGCAATTGCAGCAGGCTGAACTTCAAAAATCTTTTGATTACCTGAAAACCTTCAGGGAAATAACAAACGATTACAAAGTACCGCAGGATGCATGCAGCTATTACACATCATTATTTGACAAGATGAAAGAACTTGAAAGCGACCTCGTTATCCATTTCCATTTGGAAGCTGATATTCTTTTCAGTTTGTGTAACAAGAGCTAACAAAGGATCTAAAAATAAATGAAATAAAATTTAAACCGTTTTAATCTCATTACTATTAATAATTTAAACACGATTAAATGACAACACAAGCTTTATCTATTATAATAGCAGGAATAGTATTTTTCTTTTTCCTGGGTATAAAAATAGTGCGCCCCACACACAGGGGCTTAATTGAAAGACTGGGTAAATATCACAAGTTTGCTACGCCTGGCTTTCATTGGATCATTCCTTTCATAGATAAAATGTATGCGGTAAACGTAACGGAACAAATGGTGGATGCACAGCCACAGGAAATTATTACCAACGATAACCTGAATGCAAGTGTGGATGCACAGGTATATTTTAAGGTTATAGAAACAGAGGAAAGCGTAAAAAATTCGCAGTACAATGTAAATGATTACAGGCGGCAAATTGTAAACCTTGCCCGCACCACGCTCAGGAATATTATCGGAACACTCACATTAAGGTCCGCAAACAGTGAGAGAGGAAAGATAAATGCGGAGTTGCACAACACGCTTAGAAACGAAACATCAAACTGGGGCATTGTAATTGTACGCACAGAATTAAAAGAAATAGACCCGCCACGGGATGTGCAGGATACAATGAACAAAGTGGTGAAAGCAGAAAACGAAAAAATAGCGGCGATTGATTATGCCACTGCAACGGAAACGGCAGCAGATGGCGTAAAACGTGCAAAGATTAAAGAAGCAGAAGGCTATAAACGCGCTAAAATATTGCATGCCGAAGGTGAAGCTGAAGCCATTATGCTGGTAAATGAAGCTGCTGACAAATACTTTACGGGCAATGCGCAGTTATTAAAAAAGCTGGAAACCGTTGAGGCTTCCCTTAAATCGAATGCAAAGATTGTGGTACCAACAGGTGCTGAGCTGGTGAATATTATCGGCGATATGGCGGGCGTATTACCCATTCATACAACAAAGAATGAAAACGGGGAAAGCAAAAATACGCTGCTCTCCACACCTGTATAAATTAGCAGGTATGATGTTTAAAATAACATGAATGAAAATTGCCCTGCCGCTGATGATTGAATTTCTTAAATATTAAATTTGTATAAAATGAAGTTATTAATTGCTCTTGACAACAATACCGGCGCTCATCATATTGCTCAAGCCGGTTATAAATTAGCGGAGGCATTGCATGCGCATACCGTTTTGCTGCATGTAACTTCTAATGCAACCTATTACGCTTCCCCTAACTACTCACCTATATTGGGATACAATAATTTTAATAATGCAGAAGCTGTTCAAACAGACACAGGCGAGAAATTGAAAACGGCTGCGGAAGATTACCTGGATAATGTAAAGTGGAACCTGGGAGATAAAACTATTGAAACAGTTGTAAAGGAAGGAGACTATGCAGAAAGCATACTTGAAACAGCAAATGAAATAAAAGCAGATATGATAGTGATGGGAACGCACAGCCGCAAAGGGCTGGATAAAGTACTGCTGGGTAGCGTAGCTGAAAATGTTTTACATCATACAAACATACCGTTGTTCATTATTCCGGTAAAGCCTGCAGCGGCAGGATAATATACAGGCACAGGCTTTATTTAATTAGCAGGCAGCGGTAATATAAACTAAACACCATGTCAAAAGATCTTTATCAAACAAAAAAATTACTCACCACTAAAAACGGAACGTTTACTTACTATAGTCTTGCAGAATTGGAAAAACAGGGGCATAATATCAGCAGGCTGCCTTTTTCCATTCGTATTCTTTTAGAAAATGCACTGCGCAATTTTGATGATTTCGCGGTAACAAAAGAAAACATCGAAACCATTCTTCAATGGCAGCCGGAAGGTTCGGATAAAGATATTCCCTTTAAACCTGCCCGCGTTTTAATGCAGGATTTCACCGGCGTTCCCGCCGTAGTGGATATTGCTTCGCTGCGTGCCGAAATAGCGCGAAAGGGCAAAAATCCTGATGAAATAAACCCCTTAATTCCTGTTGATCTTGTAATTGACCACTCGGTGCAGGTAGATTATTTTGGAACTGAATACGCTTATAACCGTAATATGGATGAAGAGTATAAGCGTAACCAGGAACGCTACCAGTTTCTTAAATGGGCGCAAAAATCATTTACCAATTTCAGCGTGGTGCCGCCGGGAATGGGCATTTGCCACCAGGTAAATCTCGAATACCTTTCAAAAGGTGTAATAGAGCGCAACGGTGAAATTTTTCCAGATACTTTAGTGGGCACCGATAGCCACACACCCATGGTAAACGGTATTGGCGTAGTGGCCTGGGGCGTGGGTGGTATTGAAGCGGAAGCCGCCATTTTAGGGCAGCCCATTTATTTTATAACGCCGCAGGTGATAGGGCTAAAATTAACCGGCAGGTTGCCACTGGGTTCCACCGCAACAGATCTGGTACTTTCCATTGCTGAACTTTTAAGGAAATATGGCGTGGTTGGAAAATTTGTAGAAGTGTTCGGCCCGGGCCTCGACAATCTTTCTGTTCCCGACAGGGCCACAATTGGCAATATGTCACCTGAATTTGGCTGCACCATCACCTATTTCCCGGTAGATGATAAAACCCTGGAATATATGCGCAGGAGTAACCGTTCGGAAGAACAGGTGAAACTGGTAGAAGATTACTGCAAAGCGAATATGCTTTGGCGCACCGGTACTGAAGACATTCATTACACAGATATTATAGACCTGGATATTTCAACAATAGAACCTTCGGTTGCCGGGCCAAAACGCCCGCAGGACAAAATTTTATTAAAAAATTTCAAATCAAAATTTATAAGCCTTTTAGATGAAACCTATGGCCGCAAATACACAGAAGATAAACAATTAAGCCGGTGGATGGCTGAAGGTGGCAGCCAACCTGTAACGCAACCAAAAACCGAATTAACGCCCGAACCGGAAATTGAAGAAACCGTTGTAAACGGAATGAAGAATGTATGGGTAACCATTGGCGAAGAAAGTTTTATGCTTTCAGATGGCGCCGTAGCTATTGCTGCCATTACATCATGCACCAATACTTCCAATCCGTTTGTAATGGTAGGTGCTGGCTTGGTGGCAAGAAAAGCAAGGGAACATGGATTGAAAACAAAACCCTGGGTAAAAACTTCGTTGGCGCCCGGCTCCAAAGTGGTAACAGATTATCTTGAAAAAGCTGATTTGTTAGACGACCTGGAAGCTATGCAGTTTCATACAGTGGGTTATGGCTGCACCTCCTGCATTGGCAACTCCGGCCCTTTGCCCACTTTTGTTGCCAAAGCCGTGGAAGAACATGATGTTGTAGTAGCCTCCGTTCTTTCCGGCAACCGCAATTTTGAAGCAAGGATTCACCCCCAGGTAAAAATGAATTTTTTAATGTCGCCAATGCTGGTGGTAGCATATGCTATTGCGGGCCGGGTGGATGTGGATTTAATAAATGAACCCATAAGTTTTGACCCGAACCAGCAGCCTGTTTATTTAAAAGATATATGGCCTGCTGATGATGAGATAAATGAGTTAATGCGCAGTGTGCTTTCTCCAAATGACTTTGCAAAAAATTATGCAGAAATTTTTGAAGGCAATGATATATGGAGAAACCTTGATGTGCCGGATGAAAGATTATACCAGTGGGATGAAAATTCCACTTACATCAAGGAAGTCCCTTTTTTTTATAATATTTCTGATGATGCACCACCTTTAAATGATATTCATGATGCAAGAGCTTTATTGGTGCTGGGCGATAGCATTACAACAGATCATATTTCACCAGCCGGGCAGTTTAATGAATCTTCTTCTGCAGGTAAATATTTAATAAGCCGCGGTGTAAAAAGAGAGAATTTTAATTCCTATGGTTCAAGAAGAGGAAATGATGAGGTAATGGTACGCGGCACTTTTGCCAATGTGCGCATAAAAAATAAACTGGCGCAGAAAGAAGGCAGCTTTACAAAATATTTTCCCACCGGCGAGGAACTTTCTGTATATGATGCCTCCATAAAATATAAACAAACACAAACGCCGTTAGTGGTGCTGGCTGGTAAAGAATATGGCAGCGGTTCATCACGTGACTGGGCGGCGAAAGGCGCATTCCTGCTGGGTATTAAAGCCGTACTTGCAGAAAGTTATGAACGTATACACAGGAGCAACCTGGTAGGAATGGGCGTTTTACCACTTCAATATAAACCAGGCGATACGGCGGAAAGTTTAGGCCTTACCGGCAATGAAGTATTTACTATATCGGGCATTGCTGAAGACATAAAGCCGCTAAAAAAAGTGCAGGTAATTGCTAAAAAAGAAGATGGCAGTGAAATTAAATTTGAAGCAATTGCCCGGGTAGATTCAAAAATAGAAATAGAGTATTACAGAAACGGTGGAATATTACAATATGTATTAAGACAGTTTTTAAAAAAGACAAGCTAATCACTTAAACAAATTATATCCTTCTTCCAAATGATTACATTAGAATAAGATTAGAAGAATGATTTCTAATCTTATTCTAATGTTCCCTTAATGCCGGGTTAATACCCGGTACCTAATTTTGAATAAATGTAACAGGTATGTAAGGCCGGTAGCTTTTTATTACAGGTACCGGATTTTTCATCTATAAAATTATATACGAAGCGTTCAAGCCATGACAAGCATTAAAAAATATTTTCAATATATCTTCTGCCGGCAATTCTTGCCCGGGGTGCTGTCATGCTATACCTGTATTTCTTACATAGGTAATCAACGATTGCCTTATTACCCAAATTTTAAGGACTTTAATAAGTAATCCCCCGCTCTGGTTTAAATACAGACCCGGGGGTGGGTTTTGTATTTTTTTAATCATAAAAACTTATTATTATGTCCGGCAAACGAAAAATTGTTTCGGCAAGCAATATTATTATAGCCTTACTTGTATTTGTCAATGTTATCATCTTACAGGCCGCTTTTATTGGAAATGAAAAATGGTATTGGGCGCTTGCCATAAGCCTGCCATTGTTAGTACTGGCTATTTTAAATATCCGTCAAAAAAAACATGCGATTTTACGCAACTTTCCCGTGATAGGGTATTTGCGTTATCTTCTTGAATCAATACGGCCGGAGATAAGACAATACTTTTTTGAATCGGAGCTGGACGGAAAACCTTTTAGCCGCCGGCAGCGGTCCATCGTTTACCAGAGAGCAAAAAATGAAAAAGAAACGGTAGCTTTTGGTATGCAGGCAGACCCTAATGCGCCCGGTTTTGAGTGGGCTGCACATTCGGCGTATCCAAAAACTTTGCATGAAAAAGATTTGACGGTATTGATTCGCAACCAATACTGTCTGCAACCTTACAGGGCAAGCATTTATAATATTGGTGCAATGAGTTATGGCGCCCTCAGCAAAACAGCCATTATGGCCCTGAATAAGGGCGCAAAACTGGGTGGCTTTGCCCATAATACAGGAGAAGGTGGCATAAGCGAATATCATCTTGGTGGTGGCGATCTCATTTGGCAAATCGGTACAGGTTATTTTGGGTGCCGCAATGAAAAGGGAGAATTCCATCCACTTGCATTCCGCAAAAATGCATTGCGCCCGCAGGTAAAAATGATTGAGCTAAAATTATCGCAGGGTGCCAAGCCCGGCCATGGCGGCATTCTGCCTGCATCAAAAAATACAGAAGAAATAGCTGCCATAAGACAGGTGCAGCCTCATACCGTGGTGCATTCGCCCGCAGCGCATTCGGCATTTAATACGCCGGAAGGAATGGTGCAGTTTCTTCAATTACTCAGGGAATTATCAGATGGTAAACCGGTTGGCTTCAAAATATGTATTGGCGATAAACAGGAATTTATTGATATCTGCCAGGCCATAAAAAACTCCGGTTGTATTCCCGATTTTATTTCAGTTGATGGCGGTGAAGGCGGCACCGGCGCTGCCCCGTTAGAATTTACCGATCACCTGGGTATGCCGTTATACGAAGCCCTCGCTTTTGTAAAGCGGGCATTGGATGAATATGGCTTGTCAGGCAACATTAAAATAATTGCCGCGGGTAAAATAATTACGGCATTCGATATACTTAAGGCAATAGGGCTTGGCGCTTCTGCCTGTTACAGCGCAAGAGGAATGATGTTTGCGTTGGGCTGCATACAGGCATTAATATGCGATTCGGGTAAATGTCCTGTTGGCGTAGCCACACAAAACCCGGCTTTATATAAAGGCCTCGATCCTGCTGATAAAGGCGTGCGGGTTTTCAATTATCACTTAAATACCATTAAAGCAACTAAAGAACTGATGGGCGCCTGTGGATTTGCACGCATTGAAAGCGTTCATGCTGCAAAGTTTTTTAGAAGAACAGACGCTCAAACAACCAGGAGCTTCGAAGAAATATATTTCAACAAAATAAACGAGTTTAAACAACAACAAAATTTTGAGCCACAATTAAATTAAAAACAAATGAAGAAGATAAAAGACACGCTTGTTTTAAGACAAGATGATTATGCATTATTGATTTCTTATCTGAACCATGCCCGCAGAAATTCAAGTATTGACAGGCAGAATGCAGATGAGCTTACCGCTGAGTTAAAGAAAGCAACCCTTGTGGACAATGCTGACTTTCCACCCGATGTGGTTGGGTTAAATTCTAAAGTCCGGATAAAAACAGACGATAAAAATGAGGAAATGGAATTGATGATTGTTACGCCTGATAAAGCAAATATCAAAGAGAAAAAAATTTCCATCATGGCGCCAATAGGAACAGCTTTAATTGGTTTCCGCGAGGGACAAAAAGTAAAATGGAAAGTGCCATCGGGCCATAAAACATTTACTATTTTAAATGTTATGAATGATTATAGCGGAAACCCAGCATAATAAACTGTTATCGGATGTCTATCTGCAGCGGATAGAATTCAAATATCGGCCAGCAGCGGATCGCGCAAAGCTGTTCAATATTGAACAGCTTTTGCTTTGTTATGTAACTACAAAATTTAATCAATAGTTTGCGGCGAACCCTGCAAAGTGTTTAAGAACTGATAAGCAAACACAACCCTTGCCGCATATTTTAGTAAACCGCTAACCTGCGTTCAAACTGGCATATACCTATGCACATATATTTATAGTTTAATATAAACATTTAAAAAATGTTAGGCTTTTATACCTAATCTATTATTTTATTCAGGAATTTAATTACAACCTAATGATTTTAGTAATCAGGGATAAAAAAGTTAATTGCTGTAACCTTGTAAGACCTTCTTTAATTAAATCTGTATCTGATGAAACAAAATTTTACGCTTGTTTTTCTTTTATTGGTATTATTTCTTGCAGGTTTCCATAAAAATGTAAAAGCACAATCTGTTTTAGATCCCAATGACCCGGTAATCAATTACGATCCGCAGAACCCACCCACAGAACCGCCTTATGGTCAGATAGGCAAATGGGTTAGAACAAAAAATGTATCATGGAATTCAGATTCTTATAAGGCCTACATCTACGAAGGCTCCTGTTTCCGCTTAAAATTTCCCAAAACTTATAACCCCACAGTAAATGATGGTAAAAAATATCCAATGGCAATCGTATTTCATGGCGGTGGGGAAAGTGGTCCTATAACGGATAATGAAAGTCAATTATATCATGGTGGCAAGCCTTATATGGATGCAGTTGACAATGGCACATTCGATGGGTATGTGTTGTTCATGCAAAGCCAGGGGTTCTGGGGCGTTACCTCCTATCAAAGGGTGATTGATATTATTGATTATATCGTTCAATATAATAAGCTTGATCCCTTTTGCATGAGCGTAAACGGTTTGTCTTCCGGCGGACAGGCATCGTGGGATATGATTCTTAATTATCCTGATTATATAGGGGCATCATTACCCATGTCAAGCGTATCTATCGGCTATAAAGAGCCTTCCGTAGTGAATAAACTAAAGTTTACACCTATATGGAATTTCCAGGGCGAGCTCGATGGCTCGCCTTCACCCTCTACCGCACAACAGGTACGCGACGCTATGCTTGCTGCAGGTGCAAATTATCGTTACTCTGAGTATGCCAATACAGCGCATAGCACATGGGACAAGGCATTTGCTGAACCCGATTTTTTTCCGTTCATACTAAGAGGGTACAGCTCTAACCCCTGGGTTTTATATGGCAGGACCGGGTTTTGTACCGGCGACGCCATAAATGTTACCATTGGCGTTGCAACCGGGTTTGATAAATATGAATGGAAAAAAAACGGGAACCTTATTGCCGGCGCCACCGGCAATACAATTACAACAACTTCATTTGGAATTTATGAGGCAAGGGTTTTAAGAGGAACATTATGGTCTGACTGGTCGCGTATACCGGTGAATATACATGTAACACCACCTACAAAAGCGCCACCAATAAAGGTTTCAGGCTTAATGAGCCCTGTAATTGTTTCCGGGGATGGTAAAAATTATGTCAATCTTGAAATACCCGACAGTGGTTATACCAGCTATACCTGGAAGAAAGCCGGCAACAGCACTGTGCTGGGAACCGAAAGAATATTCAAGGCAACAGAGCCGGGTAATTACACAGTTTCTGTAACAGAAGAATATAGTTGTTCCAGCATTCCGTCTGACCCCTTTTTAGTGGTGAATGCCGCTGGGCAAAATGCTCCACCGCCTGCTACCAACCTGGTTGCCAATGCCAATTCGGGAACGGAAGTTTTGCTTACCTGGTTAGATAACCCGCATCCCTCATATAACGAAACAGCCTTTGAAATTTACAGAAGCCAGTCTGCCACAGGAGGATTTAGCTACATTGGCAAGGCCCCATCCGATAGTTTGGAATACAGGGATGCTACCGCTTCTCCGGGTTTAAATTATTATTATAAAGTAAGAGCTATAAACAATAATGGGGCAGCTGCAATGTCGAATATTGCCAATACAATTACAACTGTCGACAACATTGCGCCGACGGCGCCGGCTAACCTTCAAATTGTTTATACAACCAATTCTTCTATAAAAATTTCATGGAGCAGTTCAACGGATAATATTGGCGTAACCGGTTACCAGGTATTTTTAAACGGTGAGAAAAGTTATGTTTCCACCGATACATCTTTTTTAATAAGCGGCCTTAAAACAGGGCAACGCTATACTATTTATGTAAAGGCTGCAGATTCAAGCGGCAATATTTCCCCGCAAAGCGAAATTAAAAGCGCAGCGGCCGTTTTAAATGGCCTGGTATATAAATATTATGAAGGTTATTGGAAAAATGTCCCGGACTTTAATACACTTACACCTTTGGAAACAGGCATCACCCCTAACGTTAACCTGAAGCCTGCACGGCGGCAGCCTCAGCTTGCATTTCTTTGGGAGGGCTATATAAATATTCCCGTTGATGGCACCTACACTTTTACCACTAATTCAGATGATGGCAGCAAATTTTGGCTTAATGAATATGATCCCGGTATTATGCCGTTTATAAATAATGACGATGGGGTGAGAAAATCTGCCAAGTCAAAATCCAACTCCATTATACTTAAAAAAGGCCTCTACCCTATAAGTCTCGGATATTTTCAGAATAAGGGCCCCAGAACAATGCAGTTAGCGTGGTCATGCAAAGAGCTGTTTGGAAACACAACAACACGTATAATTGCCAACATGTATTTCAAAAGCGATTATGTACCTGAAGGAACAGCGCCGAAGAAACCATTAAACCTCCAGGCAGCAGCAACATCGTTCGATAAAATAAATCTTACCTGGACAGATAACAGTAACAATGAAACCGGCTTCCAGGTTTACAGGAAAGTGGTGAACGGAACAGAAGAGATCATCCATACAACGGCAGCAGGAGTTTCAGCTTTTACAGATTCAGGTTTAAACCCGCGCACAAAATACATTTACCGCGTAAACGCTGTAAACGAATTTGGCACTTCTGCAAAAACGCCGTTAGTAAATGCTACCACCACAGCCATGCCGGCTATAAAAACGCCCACATTATTTAAAGCAACAACGCTATCTTCCTCATCAGTTAAATTAACGTGGAAAGACAACAATACCACAGAAACCGGCTACCAGGTATTCAGGTCTGTATCAGACAGCCTGCATTTTAAACCTGCTGCTATATTACCGGAAAACAGCAGTACTTATACAGATAGTAATCTTTATGGAAACATGGTTTACTATTATAAAGTGAAAGCCATAAATAGTTTGGCAACGTCTCAGGCTACGGTTGCAGTAAAAGGCATCACGTTAAACAACAGGCCTTTAATAGATAATGGTTTTTTAAACAGTCAGCAATTAACGGTAAAGGCTGGCGCGCAAACGATTGTACAGATTAATGCAAGCGATGCGGATGGTGACCGGCTTACTTTCTCATTTTCCAATATTCCATCTTTTGCAGGTTTTACAGATAATGGAAACGGAACAGCAACGTTTGCCTTCAATCCATTAAGCACCAATACCGGAACATATAACGGGTTAAAAATTCGTGTTACAGATACACATGGCGGTAAAGACAGCCTGGTGTTTACACTTATTGTAAATACGAATACAAATCCGGTTATGGATTCCATAGCGGATTATACAGTAAGCGAAGGCGGGCATTTGAATATAACATTAAATGCAACCGACCCCAATACTGCTCAAACACTTCAATGGTCAGTTAAAGGTTTGCCCGCTGGCTATTCCATTTCACCCATAGATAACAGATCTGCAGCATTGATAATAAATCCTGGTTACGATGCCTCCGGCATATATAATGCAGAAGTGACGGTAAATGATGGCGCAGGTGGAATTGTAAAACGCAGTTTTATACTAACTGTATCCGATTATGATCCTAACCTGGAGGTTTATATAAGATTCAAAGATCGAAATGATATGGGCGCGCCGTGGAATAATATAACCTCAGTAAACACTCCGGTTTTAAAAGATAATCTTGGCAGAACAACCAATATCGGGTTGAATTTGCAAACAAGCTGGTGGTCAGTATGGCATGAAGGCCCTTCAACAGGTAACAACTCCGGCATTTATCCTGATAATGTTTTGAAGGATTATTATTATTTCGGAGTTTTCGGAGGCCCGGAAACCGTTACAAGCCAGATTACAGGGCTGGATACTTCAAGAAAATACAGCATTAGTTTTTATGCCGGCAGTGTTTGGATAGGGGCTTCAGATAATGGCACTACCGTTTATACAATCGGGTCGCAGTCCAAATCTTTATATGTTCAGGGCAATACGACCAATACTGCAGATTTTAAAGACATTAAACCTGCAGCCAACGGCACGATCACCTTTACCATGTCAAAAGGCGCTAACACGCCTGTTGGTTACCTCAATGCCATCACTATTAAATCTTTCTATACAGATTCTATCAGGCCGGTGAAGCCTGCATCTTTACAGGCTTCTTACATTGCCGGGCAGGGTGTTCAGTTAACGTGGAATGATGTAGCTTATAATGAAACAAAATACCAGGTATATCGTTCATTTGGTTCAGGCAGCGGCTTTACTTTAATAGCAGATAGTCTTGACATAAATACAGAAAGTTATATTGACAATTCTGTATCAGGCAACACCGGCTATTTCTATTTTGTACAAGCCGTAAACAATACAGGAGCTTCTATTCCTTCCGATACGGCAAGTATAGTCACAGCCAATAAAGTTCCGGCAATAACACCCATAGCCAATGTTTCCATTAAAAATAACCAGCAGAAAAACATTGATATACTGTCGACAGATGATAGCAGTGATAACATTGTGCTTAGTGTTGAAAACCTGCCTTCATTTGCAACATTTACTGACAATGGAAATGGCACAGGGCGCATTGCCGTCAATCCAACAAACGGCATAACAGGAAGGTTCGATGATATTACAGTAACAGCTACTGATAACCATAATGCATCAGGCTCTGTAACGTTTAGCATAACAGTAACGGATCAGAATATTCAATCTGTTTATATTAATTTCTCTAATGGTGCAATGGCGCCGTCACCATGGAATAATTTTACAGCATGGCCTTCGGCCAATGCCGGAATATCAGGGTTAAAAGATGATGCGAACATTACTACCGGCATTTCTTTAAAACTTCTGAATGGCTTCCAGGGTAATATTGCAGGTGGAATGCAACCTGGCAATGATTATAATCTATACCCGCAGGAAGTAGTGCGCACCGGCGAATATGAGGGCAGTTCAAAAATTGATTCCATGAAAATTTCAGGGCTTGATCAAACTAAAAAATACAACTTCATTTTCTTCAGCAGCCATGATGATGGATTAAACGGAAATACAAGGTTTGAAATAAACGGGCAGGCCGTAACGCTGGATGCTGCTTATAATATTAATAAAACGGTGCAGATAAACGGCATTACGCCTAACGGCGCCGGTGAGGTAACTATAAAAATATCAAAGGCAGCCGGAGCAGATTATGCTTATATAAATTCACTGGTTATTCAAAGCTATAGCAGCTCGCTTCAGCTTTTAGCGCCTGCAGATTTATTCGTTAAAGAAGTAACTAAAAATATGGTGAAGCTGCAATGGGCCGACAGAAGTTTTGATGAAACAGGCTTCGAAATATGGCGTGCAACAGACAGCAATGCAGTATATACTTTACAGAAAACCGTAGCTGCAAATGTTACAGCATTTACAGATTCAAACCTGCTTTCTGCAAAAACCTATTATTATTCAGTAAGGGCTGTAAAACCAGGAGCGCAATCAGGCTTTTGCAATACAGTTGCCGCTACTACTTACGCACAGGTTATTTATGTGAATTTCACTTTTCAAAACCAGGCTAACGTACCCTGGAATAATACATTAGCATTACCGGAAGATGGTTTAGTGTGGAATAATCTTTTGGATGATTCGGGTATCCCATCGTCCATTAGTTTGCAACAAACGGGCATTTTTGCCGGCATATATGCACCGGGTATGAACACAGGCAATAACTCCGGCGTATTCCCCGATAAAGTTTTAGCTGATAGTTATGGGTTGTTTACAGGGCAAAGTGCAACCATGAAAGTAACGGGACTGAATGTTAACCTTACATATGATTTTACATTCTTTGCAAGCTCGCAGGCAGGAGGAGATGTGAATTCCTCTTATACGGTCAATGGTAAAAAAGCCGTATTGAATGCTTCGCTAAATACCAAAGGCACTATAACGGTTTATAATGTTCAGCCAGATGAAAATGGAGAAGCGGTTATTTCCATTGCACCCAATACACTTACCTCGCAGTTTGGATTACTTGGCGCTCTTTTAATTAAAGAACATGAAGCTTCAGGTAATGCACCGTCAACAGAAAATACGTTGGCATCAGCAACACTTATTGCTGCAATAAATAAAACTGCCGGAACATCTTCTTTACAGGCTGCTGATATAATAACAGGGAATAAAGTTGCTGCTTATCCTAATCCTTTTGTAAACGACTTTACAGTGGATTTATCTTTAACTAAACCAGATAATATCAGGCTTGAATTATACGCTATTAATGGTTTGCTCATTTTAAATAAAAACATTGGAAACCTTCCGGAAGGAAAACATAGTTTTAAAATCAAGCCTGATGCCAGTATAAAACCAGGCACTTATATTTTAAAAATATTGTACAGGGATGCAAATGCGGCCAGCTATTTTAAATTATTAAAACAATAATTATAAACCGTAATTAAATCAATAAAAAAATGCTTCCCTTCAAAACAAGGGCAGCATTTTTTTATTCGCTTTGCGAGGTTAATTAAACTGCATTTGCAAAACGCCATCTTGCAAACGCCAGTAATGCCAGCAGGCTTATCTTATTGTCATTTTGATCTTCTTTCCAAAAACCCACTGTTTTACTTTTTCCGGCAACCATGGCTATCTTCTCTCCCTGTTCCCGGCCTTCCGCAGAATAAAAAAGTGCAAGCGAATTATTACCCGTTTTCTGCAGTTGCAAAAGTTCTTTTACGGGTATGGCCATTCCTTTATCAGCGCCCTTGGCATTGGCAAACTTCCATTCTTTCACTTTATTGCCACTGGCGTCTTTTAAGGTTATAACCCTGTTGCTGGCCAGCTTTTCAGGTGCATTGCACTGATAGTAATAAATAACCACCTGCTCATTACTGTTTGCCTCACTCACAGGCAAATTATTAAGGCTTAAAGGCTGGTTTAATGCACGTTTTAAAACGAGTTTTTTGCCAATATAAATTTCATAATAATCAAGCCCTGCATTGGCCTGTACCATAAATGCAGTGAGGCAGATGGCTGCAAACAAACCTGCTTTCAGCGCTGCTTTTTTGAAGAACAAATTTTTCATGATCAGATATTTTACGATGAACAATAAATTGTTATCAAAGTAAATGCATGGTGTTGCCTGGAAATAATTTGTTTGATTAACTGCATCATAATCTTGATGTATTGCTTTATCATGAAAATGCTGCACTGCTTTATTGCATTTCATCATGCAAAACCTGCATTTTGAATAAAGGACGGCGGCATGCTGCAAATTGTTTATAATTTTAAGAATGCATCTTTTCAGCAGGTATAAAATTGATCATATTATATTCTGGATTATTACAACAGTATTTTACGCTTATGTAACCACAGATGTTTTGCAAAAGACAGGCGCATGGCATTACTGGCTGAATATTTTTATCCGCAATGCACTGTTATTGCTTATTTGCTATACAAATATTTATTACCTGTTTCCTTCCTTTTTTAAAAAAGGCAAATACATTTTATATGGCCTGCTCGTTTTTTGCTGCCTGGTGTTTTTTACCGTGTTTAAAAATTTACACGACACATGGCTGCATGGTTATATAGCAGGTAATGTTCAGAAGCAAAATTTCTTTTACAATACCTTTTATAATTTTTCCGTCGCCTTTTTCTATATGTGTTTTACCATGGCACTTATATTAAGCAAGAACTGGTATAAACAACATTTATTATTACAGAAGATACAGGTGGAAAATCTTGAAACGGAGTTACGTTATCTCAAAGCGCAAATAAACCCGCACTTTCTTTTTAATTCCATCAATACTATTTATTTCCAGATTGACAAGCATAATGCCGCGGCGCGCTCATCGCTGCAAAAATTTTCTGAACTGCTGCGCTACCAGTTGTATGAATGCAATGAAGAGCAGGTTGCTATTGAAAAAGAAATTGAATATTTAAAAAGCTATATCGATCTGCAGCGTTTGCGCAGACAAAATAATTATCACATTTGTTTTGAAGTTGAGGAAGGTGTACGTGATTTTTCCATCGCTCCATTATTACTTATGCCTTTTGTTGAAAACGCTTTCAAGCATGTTTCCCGCCATACGGATAAACCTAACAGTATAAAGATTTGTTTGTGCAGGCGGGACAATTTATTGCTTTTTAATGTGGCAAATTCAAAAAACAATCAGCCTGCAACATCAAAAGACAGCATAGGGTTAAAGAATGTAAAACGAAGGCTGGAACTGTTGTATGCAAACAAATATGAATTACAAATAAACAATGAGCTCTCAACTTATGCTGTTCATTTAAAATTACAGTTGCCATGATAAAATGCATAGTCGTTGATGATGAACCTTTTGCTCAAAAAGGACTAAAAGAATACATTGAAGAAGTGGATTTTTTAGAACTTATTGGTGTGTGTGATAATGCTATGCAGGCATATCCTTTCATTAATAAAGGCGAAGCTGATCTTATTTTACTTGACATAGAAATGCCTGGATTATCAGGTATAGATTTTCTAAAATCATTGCACTACATGCCGGCTGTTATATTCACAACCGCATATCCGCAATATGCTTTGCAGGGCTATGATTTGGATATAATTGATTATCTCGTAAAGCCTATATCGTTCCAGCGGTTTTTAAAAGCGGTTACCAAGGCAAAGCATTTTCTCGCTGATAAAATGAAAGATGCTTCTCAAACGGCAGGTGAAAATGATTATTTCTTTTTAAAAGTTAACCAGCAGGTGGAAAGGATATTTTATAAAGAAGTTTTGTTTGTTGAAGCCATGCAGAATTATGTTGCCGTTCATCTCAATAACAAAAAGCTGATCAGCTATATTACTATTTCAAACATGGAAAAGCGGCTGCCTGCCAATCTTTTTATGCGCATACATAAATCATATATAGCAGCGCTGCATAAAATAGATTCCATATCGGGCAACAAAATAATGATTCATACACACACATTGCCTTTAAGCCGCAATACAAAAGAAAAACTGATGCAGGCCGTTGATGGCAAACTTGTTAAGAGGTAATTTTTTGTACTTAGATTAACGGCTGAGCGCCTTTAAACCTTCTTCATTAATTATCGCAATGTCTTTACCATTTGTTTTAATTAACCCGGTTTCTGTAAACTCTGTCATTAATCTATATACCGATTCGTAAGTGGCGCCTATAAATGCTGAAATATCCTGGCGGGAAATAGTAAAAGCAATATAACCTTCAGTGTTTACACCAAACTTATCCTGAAGTTCTAATAAAGCTTTGGCTGCACGGCCTTTTACGGGCAAGTGTGCCAGGTCGCGCATACGCTGTTCTGAAAGCTGTAATTCATCTGCCATAAACATCATAAAATCATACATAAATTGTATGTTCACTTTAAGCGTTGCGACAAAAAAATCGAGGCTCAAAAAGCAGATGGTGCAATTCGTTAAAGCGGTTGCCGTAATGGGATAAGAAATATTATTTGTTGAAAGCCCGCGGTGGCCAACGATATCATAATTATGCGCAAACCGCAGTATAAGCTCTTTATCTTCGCCCCAATGTTTATGCACTTTTATCACACCTTCCAGCATAAAATAAACACCTTCAACTTTATCGCCTTCTTTAAATAAGATTTCTCCTTTTTTATAATCAATAATTTCCCGGTTAGCATCTAATGCAGGCCGCCATTCTTTAAGGCATTTTTGATAAAGAAAAGAATCGGCTGCATCAAAATTCCCTTTATGTTCTTTCATGCGGATAAAGATAAACAGGAAGTATGTTTCTGCCGCAGGATATAGGTCCAATATAAAATCGCAGTTAATGAGTTTTGGGGAATTTACCTGGCCGTTCTTCTAACCATGTAAGGCATGTAGGCGGATGTCAGCAATTTGTAGTAATGTTTTCTTACGTTTCTAACATCGCTTACATGGGCGCACTTATATTTATCAAATCAGGAATTGCAGAAAATAATTTTGACTTTAAATTCACCACTTCTCCAATTATAATCACAGCCGGGTTCTCGAGCCCTGCATGTTGCGCCCTGAAATAAATGTCCCTCACTTTTCCTGTAACCATTTTTGATTGAGGCGTAGTGCCATTTTGAATAATGGCAACAGCGGTTTCACCTTTACCATACCCGGTAAATATTTCCATTATAGCTTCCAGTTTGCTCATTGCCATTAATATAATAACTGTGGCTGTTGACTGCGCTGCAAGTTTTATATCGTTTGATAATTCACCGCTGCGCGTAGTGCCGGTAACCACCCAAAAGCTTTCGCTTATGCCGCGGCAGGTAAGTGGTATCATTTCGGAAGCCGGCGCCGCCAGCGCGCTGGATATGCCGGGCACCATTTCCACTTCCATACCTGCTCCAACAGCAGCGTCAATTTCTTCCTGCGCCCGGCCAAATACAAAAGGGTCGCCGCCCTTAAGCCGTACTATGTTCTTGTATTTTGTACCATATTCTATAATAAGATGGTTTATCTCCTGCTGGCTTAATACATGACAGCCATATCGCTTGCCCACAAATATCTTTTCAGTTGCATTAAGTGCGTATTCCAGTAGTGCTTTATTAGCCAGCGCATCATACAATATCACGTCGGCCCGCTGTAAAATTTTTATGGCTTTTAAAGTGATAAGTTCAGGATCGCCCGGGCCTGCACCAACCAATATAAGCTTACTCATATTAATATTATTTTAAAAAATATATAATATTTTATGGCACTAAATTAAAAATTATATTGAAAAACATATTACTTTCACAATATTATTTAAATAATAATATGATTAATTAATTCAATTTTATTGTTTAAATAACAAGATTGTTTGCCAATTATAAATATTAATAAAAATTATACTGTATGAGAATACTTATAATTGGTAATGGAATGGTTGGCCACAAATTCTGTGAAAAACTGGTAAGCAAGAAGCTGCCCAATCTCGAAATAACTGTTTTTGGGGAAGAACAATATGCCGCTTACGACCGTGTGCACCTCAGCAGTTTTTTTGAAGGCAAAACCGTTGATGACCTTACCCTGGCGCCTGCCGGATGGTATAAAGAAAATGGCATCAACCTGCACCTCGGCGACCCCGTACAAGCCATTAACCGTACAGCCAAACTCGTGCATACCTTCAAAGGCTTTGTAATGCATTATGACATACTGGTACTGGCTACAGGATCTTCTGCTTTTGTACCCCGCATTGAAGGAGTTGAAAAAGAAGGCGTTTTCCTGTACCGCACCATCGAAGACCTCCATCTTATACAGGCGTATGCCGCAAAAGCCAAAACCGGCGCTGTTATAGGCGGCGGATTGTTAGGCCTGGAAGCAGCTAAAGCGTTGCTCGACCTGGGCATTGCGGATACACACGTTATAGAATTTGCCCAACGGTTAATGCCCCGCCAGTTAGATGAAACCGGCTCCCAAATGCTGATGACCGTTTTAACCGGCCTCGGCCTTACCATTCACACCAATACCAATACAACAAAGATCACAGGCAAAAATGCTATTACGGGCATGCAGTTCGCTGATGGCACCTCGCTTAAAACAGATATGCTGGTTATTTCTGCTGGCATTAAGCCCCGCGGCGAGTTGGCGCTTGAATGTGGCCTGGAAACCGGCATGAATGGCGGCATTGTGGTAAATAATGCCATGCAAACTTCCGATGAATCTATCTACGCTATCGGCGAATGTGCTTTATATAATGAGATGATCTATGGCCTGGTAGCGCCCGGCTACGAAATGGCGGAAATAGTGGCGCTGGAAATATGCGCAATGGTTGACAAAACCCAATCATCCGCCAGGAAACAATTTACCGGTTTTGATATGAGCACGAAATTAAAGCTGGTAGGCACCGACGTTGCCAGCTTTGGTGATCCTTTTGCCAGTGGCGATGACGTTCGCAATATTGTTTTACAGGACACTGTAAAAGGTATTTATAAAAGGATAAATGTTTCAGCCGATGGTAAATATCTATTAGGCGGTATTCTCGTAGGCGATGCTGCTCAATACAATTTACTCCTGCAAACCTGTAAAAACAAAATCCTGTTGCCGCCACATCCTGAAGATGTGATACTCCCGGCAAGGGAAGCTAAAAAAGATAATAGCGCCGGCATTGTTGCTTTGCCTGATGATGCTTTGATATGCAGCTGTGAAAGCGTTTCCAAATTAACTATTTGCCAATCGGTTTCCGAAAGCGGCTGTGAAACAGTGGATGCCATCAAAAAATGTACAAAAGCTGGTACAGGCTGCGGCGGCTGCCTGCCTATGATTAAAGACCTCATGGTACATACCATGAAGCAGCAGGGAAAATATGTGCGGAACGTATTATGCGAACATTTTCAATACAGCCGCCAGGAGCTTTTTGATCTTATAAAAATACATGAACTTAAAACCTATAACGACGTTTTAGACCAGCTTGGTACCGGTGATGGCTGCGAAGTATGCAAACCCGCTGTTTCTTCCATCATTGCCAGTTTGTGGAATGAAATGGTGCTCGCAAAAGGCAACGACACTGCCCAGGACAGCAACGACCGCTTTCTTGCCAATATTCAAAAGGGCGGCACTTATTCCGTAGTGCCACGCATTCCCGGTGGCGAAATCACACCCGAAAAATTAATTGTCATAGGCGAGGTTGCAAAGAAATATGGTTTATACACCAAAATAACCGGCGCCCAGCGTATAGATATGTTTGGCGCACACCTCAGTGACCTTCCCTTCATCTGGAGTGAATTGATTGAAGCAGGTTTTGAAAGCGGCCATGCTTATGGTAAAGCATTGCGCACCGTGAAAAGTTGCGTGGGCACAACCTGGTGCCGCTTTGGCTTGCAGGACAGTGTAAGCTTTGCCATTCAGGTGGAAGAACGCTACCGCGGGTTAAGAGCGCCGCATAAAATAAAATCTGCCGTTTCGGGTTGCATCAGGGAATGTGCCGAAGCACAAAGCAAAGACTTCGGCATTATTGCCACAGAGAAAGGATGGAATTTATATGTATGTGGCAATGGCGGCAGTAAGCCACAACATGCCCTGTTATTAGCAACTGATATTGACAGCGAAACCTGCATTAAATACATTGACCGTTTTTTGATGTTTTATATCCGCACTGCCGACCCGCTCAACCGTACCGCCACCTGGCTTAATAAAATGGAAAGCGGCATAGACTACCTGCGCAATGTGGTAGTGAATGACAGCCTTGGAATGGCTGAACAATGGGAACAGGAGATGCAGCAACTGGTAAACGCTTATCAGTGTGAATGGAAAGCTGCTATCAACAGCCCCGAAATAAGAAAACGCTTTAATCATTTTATAAATGTGCCCGGAGAAAAAGATCCAACTGTTCAGTTCGATCAGTTAAGAGAGCAAAAGAAAGCTGCTAACTGGTAAAACAATCTTCGTGTTTAGAAATAAAAGAGGCCTCTAACAGTTTGCCTGCCATCAACCAAAAAAATCAACAAACTATGATGCTACATGAAACCAATGTAAAAAAAAGTAACTGGTTCGCCGCTTGCCGCGTGGAAGATGTGGCAGAGAACGGTGGCGTTTGTGTAAAATACGAAGACACGCAAATAGCGTTATTCTATTTTACCCGCCGCAACGAATGGTATGCGACACAAAACGAATGCCCGCATAAAAAGCAAATGGCTTTAAGCAGGGGGATGATCGGCACTAAAAACGATGAACCGAAAGTAGCCTGCCCGTTTCATAAAAAAACTTTTTCGCTGGCCACAGGCGAATGTTTAAGCGGTGATGAATGCGCTATTAAAACTTACCCGGTAAAAGTGGAGCATGGCATTGTGTTTATTGGCGTAGGTGAAACAATGGAATAAGGCATTGTTTAATTGTTGTAACGGGTTATTGCCAGAGAGCATTACCATTTGCCTGTTTTGAAGGCACATGGTCAGACGCATACTGCGTCAGACCAGTAGCAGGAACCTTCAAAAACTTCATTACAAAACCATTCTTCATTTAAACCAACATCAAACGATATTTCTTAAACCAATTGCTAATAATTAAAAATTAAAACTTATGGATTATGTATCCCCCAAAGAAGTAGCAGGCGCCATGATGCATGCTGCCGTTGCCAAATCATCGTTACCGGTAAAAGACCTGCTTATCCGCAGCATGCTTTCAGGTGCATTACTGGCAATCTCTGTTGTACTGGCCTTTGCGGCTGTAACACAAACAAAAATTCCGCTCATCGGCGCCATAGTTTTCCCGGTTGGCTTTGTAATTATCATTGCACTCGGCCTTGAGCTGGTAACCGGAAGTTTTGCCCTGGTACCACTTGCTTTTCTTGAAAAGAAGATAAGCGCAGGCACTATGCTTAAAAACCTGTTCTGGGTTTTTACAGGTAACCTTATCGGCAGCCTGTTGTTTGCTTTTTTTTACTGGGCTGCTTCAACGCAGATGGGAACAGCAACTACACCGGGTGCTGTGGAACAAATGATGGTTACCGTGGCTGAAAGGAAAACCATTGCTTATGCGCAAATTGGCGGAGCAGGTTTGGCTACTGCATTTGTAAAAGCTATTCTCTGTAACTGGATGGTTTGCATGGGTGTGGTAATGGGTCTTACATCAAAATCAACCATTGGCAAAATCTTTTGTGCAGGTATGCCTATTTTCATCTTCTTCGCCTTAGGTTATGAACATGCTGTTGTAAATATGTTCGTAATACCCGCAGGAATGATGTTTGGCGCCAAAGTTTCCATCAGCGACTGGTGGCTGTATAACCAGCTTATTGTAACTGCAGGCAATATAGTTGGTGGGCTTGTATTTACAGGCATGGCTATTTATTATACGCACGGGAAACAAACAGAAGACCAGGAACTGATGCTTCAAAAAGCTGCATAATTAAAAAGCAGCCAGGCTTCGTTTTACAGGATTTTATTTTAAAACAATTATGCATTTTCCATACAAAAATGCATACGATATTTTATTGTCAATTTTTCAATATGAAACCAATATTAAAAACCATAATTGCCGGGTTAACGGCTTCTTGTTTCTATAGTACCGCCTCGGCGCAATTAACCGTATCGGCACAATTACGTACAAGAACAGAATACCGCGACGGGTTGGGAGCACCCTTACCAAAAGATGCAAACCCGGCATTGTTTACTTCACAGCGCACAAGATTATCAGCGGGCTTCAGCACTTACAGGCTGAAATTAGGCATAGCCATACAGGACGTGCGGGTTTGGGGCCAGGATGGTTCAACCATCAACCGCACAACAACGCAGGATAATAACGGGCTGATGCTACATGAAGCCTGGGCAGAAATTGGCCTCACAGATACATCCAACAAAAGATATAGCATGGCCCTTAAATTAGGCAGGCAGGAAATAATTTATGATGATGAGCGATTGATGGGTAATCTCGACTGGCCGCAGCCGGCACGGCGCCACGATGCGGCCCTGCTGCAATTCAATTCAAGCCGATGGATGGTACATGCCGGTTTTGCATTTAACCAGAATAAAGAAAATGTAAGCGACACAAAATATAATCCAACGCCTGCCGGTAATTATGCAGCCAATACAAACGGCGGCAGCATGTATAAAAGTTTTGAATACCTCTATGCCGACAGGAAATATGAACAGGGTAATGTTTCTTTTTTATTCTTTAGCGACCAGTTCAGCAAATATCATAACGACCTAACGAATGATGTACCCTTAAAGGTTTGGGATAATGGTACCTGGACAAGGTTTACTACAGGATTTTATACCACAAACAATTTTAATAAAATAAACTTCTCCGCTTCGGCATACTACCAGTTTGGAGAAAATGCATCAGGAGAAAAATTATCAGGAGCTTTGCTATCGGTCAGCGCTTTTTACAAAGTGAATAAAAAGTTTAGTGTTGGTCCCGGTATTGATTATACACCGGGTGGTTCAACCGGCAATAAAAGCCATGCTTTTGACCCGCTCTATGGAACGCCGCACAAATTCTGGGGGTTGATGGATTATTTTTATGCAGGCAGTGGTTTTGGCAATAAAGGTTTAATGGATTATTATCTGAAAGCAAAGTATACAGCATCTTCGTCATTCGCGTTTATGGCAGGCATTCATCAGTTTAACAGCAGCAGCCCTGTATATAACAATGATGGTAATAAATTGAGCCGCAATTTTGGAGCAGAAGCTGATATCACCGCCAGCTATGCGCTTACCAAAATAATAGGCTTTGAAGCAGGTTACAGCCATTTCTTTTCTACTGCATCGCTGGCATCAACTGGCGTAAAGAATATAACGAATGCACAGAGCAATAATAACTGGGCTTATCTGATGATAAAGATTCAGCCATCTTTTAATTTTAAATAAAGTGACATAACAACGATCTTCTTATAATAATACCTGCAATCAAACATTGCAGGTATTATTATAACAGATTGAGCAAGGCAAAATCACTTTGCCTTCTTCACTTCAATTAAAAGATTCTCTTTGAAGTTAACTTTTAGCTTAGGATTATCGCCGTTAATTATTCCAAGGTTTTTATTATTTACATAATCATAAACGCTATATTTTTTACCTGCATCCAACCCTCTTAATTCAACTTCACCATTAAAATCTGGGTTGTAAAAACTGTAATACATGATGTCGCCTTTTTGTATGCAATAAGTTTCAGGATGATCGTAACCAATATCATATAAATCGCCGCGAAAGATGCCTTTGCTTAACATCTTTTCATTATAAATATTCAGCCACTTTTCAAACAGCTTTTCCTTTTCCGGTGTTAATAAATTTTCATCTTTACTTTTTACGCCTGTTGCAGGATAAACAAATTTTGTTCCCGGCACCGCGCCAATACCAATTTGCGAAGCAAAATCTTCTTTGGTATCTGTAAGTTCAACATGATCGCCGAAATAAGCTGTTTGCGGCATCAATGCTTTATATATTTTATTCTTTAACCGCACCTGCCAGCTACTGGTTGGATCGCTTGCTACAAACTGGTTGGTATAAGGCATGTGATAAAAATTCATTACATCGCCGCACGGGCAAAATTCAATCACGGCATCGGGTTTTATACTTTTTGCCGTTTCATAAATTATTTTAAACAGCAACGGCAGTTTTTCAAAACTTTGTTCCGGATAATCAACATTATGGTCGCCATAATCAGGTGCGCATGCATTCATATACTGGCCATCTAATTTCAGTGCATCAAAACCCCAGTCCTGCATAAACATTTTTACAGTGTTCCTCGTTTCTTCAATTACTGCTTTATCAGTGGGCGACATATAATAAGCATCCCACCAGGTTATATATTGCGGCGCCCCGTTTTCCTGCTGCAACAAAATATCAGGATGTGCTTTCAACACTTTACTGGCGGGATCTGCAGCCATGGGCGCCCACCATAATACAGCTTTCATTCCTTGCGCATGAATACTGTCAACAAAAGCTTTCATCTCATCATCACCACCGGGAAAATGTTCTTTGTTCGTATGCCAGTCACCTTCCGCCTGCTGAAAGCCATCATCCAGCCCAACCCATTTAAAGCCCAGTTCCTTTACTTTGGGCAGCGTATTTAAAATCTCCTTTAGAGTAAAATCCCTTTCATAACCCCAAGCGCACCAGATTGGCTCAAATGCAGCGGGTTCGGCAGTTGCAGGCTTTACACCTTTTGTTTGCATGAAGTTTGAAAAGTTGCGCAACGTGGCAAAACAATCCCTTTCATGCACGCTTACAAAGGTTTCAAAAGTGTGCAGCGTATCATTTGGCTTTAAAATTTCCGGCTCCGGGTACTCATACTGTAAACTCATATTCGCAGCATCTGCATATTGATCAAAATCTATTGGCAATGAGACAAGTTTGGCAACAGCTTCTGTATTGCCAACCGCAATGCCTGCATCCTTTCTCCATAAATCAATAACCGGAATGCCGCCGCCATAATCTGAAGCATTCATACCCATGAAATTTTTTTCATGAAAGCCGCGATTTACTTTTTGAACCCAGTCACGGCGGTCTGCATGCGAACTGCCCTGGAAGCTCCAGAATGCTGTTGTATCACTTGATGGCAATACATTGTATTCATTATTCACCCATTTTATAACAGGCAATTCCTTATTACTTTTATTGATGTATTGCACATTGAAATAAGCCGCATCGGGGAAATTATTATATGTTTTTATAGAAAGGATTTTATCAATGTGATTGATATTATCCGATCCGAAAAATTTCCATTCAACACCGTTTCCTGCGGCATCATTAATGTTGTTCTTTTCTTTTTTTATAAGATGAAAATTCTTCGCAGTAAAATATTTCGTTTGAATATATTCTGATGAAGAGAAACCATTGGTTAACGGTTTTGCATTATTGAACGTTGTATTCACCTTTGTCTGCAAATCATCATTCACTTCAATTTTTAAACTTTGATTGGTGATAATAGTTTGCGCTGTTGCAATACCAACAACACAACAACTTAGTAATGTTATGAATATTTTCTTCATCTCTAAATAATTTCTTTGTGTATTACGACTTCGCCAAACATGAAATGCCGAAGTAACACAAGGTTTATTTGTAATTATTTAAAATCTTTTCCGCGTTCTTTCTGTATAATTTTTCCAGTACTTCTTTAGGCAAATCCAATCCATATAAAGCCCAATGATAATTGAACATTTCTATTTCATAAAAATGTTCATCGGCGCTTTCCAAAATTCTGAACGTGGTTAAATACATGTGCTCTTCAGGGCTATTGTCTGTGCCATACAATAGCCTGTCTTGGTATTTTGTAATAAAAGCCGCAGCATACCTCGGCACCGGTGCAATCTCCGCATAACGCGCCGCGATATCAGCATATAAATTCGGATACTTATCCAGCATGTTACCCAGCACCTGCAAATTAGAACATGAGTTTGCCAAATGACAGGCAATAAAAATTGTTGCAGGGTTATCACGCACAGCATTCTCCAAAGACTTTATTAACGCATCATGATCAAGCTTTCCCGGTTTATTCATATCCACATGCCATTTGGATGCATTCATCAAACCATCATTCGTGCTGTCGGGCGTTTCATACATCCATTCATCTTCCGCCACATGAATGCTTACAGGCATACGCAGCGCTGCACATTTTTCAAGCAACGGCTTCATTTGCGGATCATCAATATGCAAACCCTTTCCCGGCGTTGGTTTTGAATACAACTCGCCTTCACCTTTATCACCTAATTCACCCACACCTTTGGCTCCTTTTTTATAACATCTTTCCAATTCTTCCACAGCATGTTTTTGCCAACCCGTCGCGCCATAACCCGTATAATCAAGGCCGCACCACAACTCAAACCTGCCGGGGTATTTACTGTATTTCTCTACGGCGCTGTCAAAACCTTTGCCGGTGGCATAAGTAAGCACCATGGTTTTCTTGATATTCATTTTATCCATCAGCTTAACCCAGTCGTCCACATCTTTTTGTGTTTGGATATAATCATGTGAATGCATATCAATGATTGGAAAAGCAGCTTTCGTTATGTTGGCCGCAGGCGTTTTATAAATAGATACAGGCCTGTAATTATTCAATAATAATTTATCAGCTTCTGTTTGTGCGAAAGCGTGATGTGCAATCATAAATGCACAAGCGACGAATATTTTTTTCATAATACGACCTGTTTGCTTTAAGAGATATAAAAAGCACGAACCTGTTAAGCCCGGCCATTCATCAATCTTACATATTAATTACATCAAGTTTTCTAACAATCAAATCCTTCACTGCATCAATCGCTTTCGGAAACACTTTACGCAAATCAATCTCATCACTTTCCGCCAATAATGATTGCAGTTTTTTCATAAAAGTGTTTTTTGTTTCTGTTGCAAGATTGATTTTGCTGATGCCGCTGTGAATGGCTTCCTGCAATTGTGCATCCGGAATACCGCTGCTGCCATGCAATACAAGTGCACAATTCACTGCAGTCCGTATTTCCTTTAAGCGGTCAATGCGCAGCTTTGGTATTTCTTTATAAAAGCCATGTGCATTACCAATGGCAATTGCCAACGCATCGATACCTGTTGCTTCAACAAAACGTTTCGCATCATCAGCGCTCGTTGGTTCAAATGTGTGCGATTGGTTAAGTTTGGCTATATAACCCAATTCAGCTTCCACATTTGCTTTATAATGTTCAGCAATTTTTACAGTCTCTTTTGTAATGCGCACGTTTTCATCAAATGGTTTTTCGCTGGCATCAATCATCACGCTGTCAAAGCCGGCATCCAGGCATTTTGTAATAACTTCAATGCTGCTGCCATGATCGAGGTGCACCCACCCTTCCACATTAAATTCTTTCAGCATAACCTTTGCCATTGCAATAGCCGGTTCGATTCCAAGATATTGCAGTGAGCTCTCACTTAACTGTAAGATCAGGCTGCTGTTTGTTTGCTTTGCAGCCAGCAATAAACCCTTTAATGTCTCAAAATTGTAGAAGTTCACCGCCAGCAATGCTTTACTTTCTTTGGTGCATGCCGCCAGCTTTTCTTTCATCGTCATTGTATGGTATAATTAAATTTTTGGAGTACTGATTTTTTTACAGACTGCAAATCGATGAATGCCGCAGTGCCCCCGTAAGCTGTTGTATTTAATGCGCCGCAAACAGCACCCATTTCTGTACTTTCCTTTAATGATTTGTCGCGAATGAATTGCCGTATAAACCCGGCATCAAAACTGTCGCCGGCACCAATGGCATCGGCAAAATCATCATTCATAAATGCAGGCTGTTCTATCACTTCATTTTTATAAAAAGCCGTGGCGCCTTCAATGCTGTTTTTTACAACAATAATGTTGGCAAAACTTTGTATTGAAGTAACGGCATCCTGTATATTTTCTTTACTGGTTATATTTTTTAATTCTTCTGTGTTAGGCATGAATACATCAACATTTGGCAGTAAATTTTTCCAGTCACAGTCCCATTTTTCATAAGTATCCCATTGCGGATCGAGAGAAGTAGTTAAGCCAATATCTTTTGCGCGTTTAAACAATTTTACGAGGCCGGGTTTTAATGCCGGCTGAATAAAAACGGAACTTACATGAAGGTGCCTGGCATTGTGCAGCATAGTATCCGTTATATCCTTTTCACTCAATGCATTGTTGGCGCCGGGATAAGTAACCATGGCCCGGTTTTGTTCGAAATTAAAAGCGACCGTAACACCCGTTTGCAATGAATTATTCAGAATAATATTATCTGTGGCAACATTCTTTACTTCAAGGTCTTTAACGATCTTCTTTCCAAAGTCATCGTTGCCTATGCAGCCGCAATAATTAACGGAAACACCCAGTGCGCTTAGGTTTGAAGCGAAGATGGCGGAGCTGCTTCCAAGCGTATAAACCATTTTATCGGCAAGAATTTCTTTGCCGGTTTCAGGAAATTGTGGAAGCCCGCTTAAAATAAGGTCGATGTTTAATTCGCCGGCAACAAGTACATCAAATTTTTTATCCTGCACGTTTTAACTGAAATTTTAAAAATGAAAATTCAATTTTATTAACTGCGGTTATTCATAATTTATATAGTCATACTGGCTTCAAAAGGATAAATAATTACGCCCTGCACTACCCTTGATATGGCGCCATTCACCGACGGGTTATCAGGCGACAAACCAACAGCGAGACTTTTATAAAAAGCCAGTAACTGCGCCGGCACTATCGCACAAACAGGAAGAAAATCTTCTTCAATGCATTCCTGCCCGTCATCAAAATTTATTTGCGCATTTACCTCAACAATATTTTCCTTTTTTTCAGATACAGCCAGTTCATACAAAGCATTATTGCCGGTTTTCATAGCACCAGCAAGATCGTATTCATATTGCTTTACATAATCATTGCTGCTGAAAAAATATACCACCAATGTTTGTTCATCAATTACAGCCTTGGGCCCGTGACGCAGGCCGAGATAACTGTCTTCTTTACAGATTATTTTTCCGTCAGTTAATTCCTGCAGCTTAAGCGCCGCTTCAGTTGCTGTGCCAAACAAATTTCCTGAGCCGAGAAACATGGCACGCCTGAAATCTTTGGCAGCCGTTTTCTGCAACATAACTAATGCACCTGATAATATATGCCCGGCTGCCTTTATTAATAATTGTACCTGATCTTTTATAATGGATGGATGATTGATATATGCCATCATCAATCCTGTTAATAACATACCCGAATAGCTGCCGGTCATAGCCAGGCTTTTATCATTAGCCTTTTCAGGCAATACGAAAACATATTTGGGGTTAGATGTTTCATATTGCGCCAGCGAACCGTTTTCATCGCAGGTAATAATAAGATGAAAACATTTTTTTGAAAATGCATCAGCCAGTTTAAGTGCAGCGTTGCTTTCAGGACTGTTGCCACTCCTGGCAAACGATATAATCAATGATGTTTGTTCTGTATTAAAATAATCCTGCGGATGGGAAACAATGTTGGTGGTAGCAATGGCCCTGCTTTGAATTTTTGTATTCCTGAAAAAAGGGCCTTCAAGTGAAAGGCCGATAAACGCGCTTGTGCCTGCACCTGTAAAAATAATATTATCCACTTCTTTATAAGCACGGGAAAGAAATGCGTGAACATCATCCCTGTACTCAAAAAATAAATGTTCGATAGCATTCCATAAATCAGGCTGGCCGGCAATTTCTGCAGCCGTTAAATATGCGCCTTTTCCTTTTAAGTAACTTTCATCCAGACTAAGCAATTGCATGAAGTAAGGTTTAAAAACAAAAGTAATGATTATAAATTTATCTTTCAAAATCTTTCTATTTTCTTCATAATCTTTCTATTTAAATAATAATATCAAACTTAAGATTGTTTTTCACCTATTATTCTGATATATTAGCTAAAATTTTACATCCATGGCTGAAAGAAAAGAAAGATTTACAGTATCGAGACGAAAGAAAATACTGGAACATATAAAGGAAAGCGGCGAAGTGATGGTAACACAACTGAGCCGGGAATTTAATGTGAGTGAAGTAACCATTCGCAACGATCTTGAACACCTGGAAAGAAAGAACCTGCTTGTGCGTGCAAGGGGCGGCGCCATTCATACCGAAAACCATGTGGGGATAGACCAGCGCATTACAGAAAAACATAAAATTCATGCGGCAGAAAAAGCAGCTATTGGCAAAATGGCTTCTTCGTTAATTAATGATGGTGAAACCATAATAATTGACAGCGGCACCACTACGGCAGAAATTGTAAAACACCTGGATGGGATAAAACATTTGAATGTTATTACCAATGCATTGAATATTGCCAATTTACTGGCGGCGCACCCGGCTGTGAATGTAATAATCCCGGGTGGCTATTTAAGGCAGAATGCCATGAGCCTGGTAGGGCCGTTGGCAGAAAAAAACCTGCGCAATTTTTTTGTTGATAAAGTTTTCTTAAGCACCGATGGCTTTGATACCAAACAGGGCATTTTTACGCCTAACATTGATGAAGCACATTTAAACGGGATTATGATTGAGATTGCCAAAGAAGTTATCCTCGTAACCGACAGCAGTAAGTTTAAAAGAAAAAGCCTGGCTTTTATTTGCGGGCTTGATAAGATCAAGAAAGTGGTTACCGATAATGGTATTGCCATTGATGACAAAAAACGTTTGGAGGAAGCAGGTATTGAAGTACTGGTTGCAGGATAAGAATTAACTACAGGTATAAGCTATTGATTGCTTATTCAGTTTGTAATCCTTTAACCAAATGCCTTAGTTCACCTTCAACAAATTGATTTGGCTTCCATTGTTTGTAAATATTATCTAAAAGAAATGTATCAAAGGCATTTAATCCTAGTGCCATCGCCCCTCCTATTCCAGGATTGATAGCTTCTAGTATAGCTGCAGCGCCCGTAAACAAATAAAATCTTATTGCCTTAAAATCTAATCGTTCTAATATATTTTTCTCTGCAATCTTCCTCTGATATTCTCGCATCAAGTTAGCATCATTGGGTAATTCTCGAATCCAATCCTTATATTTTCTTGCATTTCTTAAAATAGGTAAAATAGCCCTAATTAATATTTGTTTATTGTTTATCGCTTCCCTAAGTGCCCTTGAATTATCATATACGTAATGATTAAAAACTTCTATCTCACTATTACTCTTACTACTTTTTTCAAGTAACGAGTTCGCCTTGAGTCTTATGATTGAAGAGTTATATTCAGGCAAAGAGATTTCAGATGAAAAATCTGACATAACTTGTAGATCTTCAACACAATTTATCATAGCTAAAACAGGAGTGTCGCTTGTACTATAATCTTTATTGAAAGGAATGTTTGTATTTATTGTGAAATGATAGTCATCTTTGAATTCAAGATTATAATATTGATTTGAAGAATCAATATTTTTTTCTAATGGAAATCTTTTAGTTGTTTCTAACAAAACCTTGTTTTTGAAATTTTCATCTTTTATTTGTTCTGTTAATGCCTTATTGAGTGTTTTTGGTAATTGGTATATTTTTATAAGACGGCTGATCTTTTTGGCAAATTTTTTACTTTTAAATTCGTCCTTAGAATATTGGAAACTCTGTTCGAAAAGTTCTTTTTCTAGATCGACATCTTTGATTCCAAACGAGTCGAGCGAAAGTATTCCTCCTTGATTTATTATTCCAACATGCGAATTATTAAAATAGACTTCTAAATCGGGCGACTTTAATAATTCTTCTAAAACATTTACATCGGCTAATTTGAATAATGATTCTAATTCTCCCCTTCCTACATGAACAACAGTTTTATCATAATAAAGCATACTTTCAATCATCTGGCCATAATCTAAATGGAATTCTCTTGCACCATTTGGCCTTATAACTATGGTTTCGAACATGAATTGAAGATATTAAACAAAATCCACATTTAAATATAGTGAGTTTAGTCAGTAGATAGTATATAAAACAACTTATTCGCTCAGCAACACAATAGCCACTGCAGCCAATATTAACCCGATTAATAAAACTGTTCCGGGGAAAACGGCGTAAATAATTAAAGAAATAATGATCGTTATTACAGGCGACAACCCCGTAAGCGGCACCACGATGATCGCTTTTCCATAGCGCAGCGCATATACTAAAGTAAGCGCCCCGATAGCATTTAATATTTGAATTATAAATGCGAGGTAAGGCCCTTTAAACCCCCAGTTGATGGGTTGCGAAAAATCGGTCATCCATATGGCAAAAGGCGATAGTAACAAAGCGCCGATAGCCATGTACATAAATATACTTTCGGCTTTCATAGTATTATTGCTAAACTTCATTACATATGCCTGCAATCCCCACATAATAAAAACAATTACTGAAAGCCATAGCCAGCTATTACCCGAAGTTTCGCTGCCTGTTAATTTCGGGTTGGCCAGGAAAACCGCCGCAATTAATGCAAGCGATATGCCTATCCAGTGTTTTTTATTGGTATGCTCTTTTAAGAAGGCAACAGATAAAATAATTGTCAGCACCGGGAACAATGATATTAGTGGAAATACTATGTAAGCAGGGCCTTCGCGCAGCGCTTCAAATAAAATTAATTGCCCACCGGCGCCAAGCAAACCTACTATTAACCCTAAAAAAACAGAACGCTTATCCGTTTCGGGCTTCCATTTTATAATGTTTAATGCCACCAATGCACAAGGCACCATCGTCAGGCTCCATACCACATAACCTAATGTTGCAGGAAAACCCGCTTTTTCGGGTATCTCAATAAAAGCGCCCCATACACCCCAGAATACCGTAGTGATTATCGCATAAAACAGCCAGAGTTTAGACGACTTTATCATTCGTTATAATGATTTTTTATTTGATAAAAATAACCATAAAAAAGTTTTAATATTTTTTATTTTGTTTTTATTTCTTTCGTTATCTTTGGTTTTGTTTTAAATCTTTCGAATAATTTAAATACGGAAAGGTAAACATTTCGAAACAGGCTCTGCTGCCTGAACTAAAATAGACTGATTTGATACGATAGCGATGCTGGGTATAATAACTAAAGTATGCTGATTTTGAATGCAGTAGCTTATTGTTAAACCATTAAAAGATATGGGGATTTAAATAAGCCCGTGCAACCAACAGATTAAAAATTAACCGGTGAGAATTATATGTGACAATTAAAAACAAACCAACGCTACATGAAAAAAATATTGTTGTTGCCATTAGTATTTACTGCCCTGTTTGCATCTGCCCAAACAAGGCCGCTGGAAGGTAAAGTTGTTTCGGCAACTGATCAGCATGCGGTAAGCAAAGCGTCCATCACTATTAAAAACGGTAAATCATTCATTGCTGATGACAGCGGCCGTTTCAGGATTGAAGTGCCTTCCGGCGCATTTTCATTAACTGTCAGTTCTATTGGCTTTGCGTCGCAGGATGTGGCTGTAAATACAGCAGATAATAATATTACCATACAGCTTATTGAAACAGATAAGAATTTAAATGAAGTGGTTGTTGTTGGCTACAGTGATAAAAAGAAAGGCGAGTTAACCAGTTCCGTTGCAGTTGTAGATGCCGGCAAATTAAAAGATGTAACCACCAATGATGTGGGCAGCATGCTGCAGGGAAAAGTAGCAGGCCTGCAGGTAGTGAACAGTTCAGGCGTGCCTGGCGCCAATGCAGAAATACGGCTGCGTGGCGTTTCGTCTATCAATGCATCGCAATCGCCTTTGTATGTGGTGGATGGAATAATCGGCGGTAACTTCGATCCCAATGATGTGGAAAGTATCACTGTTTTAAAAGATGCCGCAGCAACCGCCATGTATGGCTCGCAGGCCAATGCGGGCGTAATAGTGGTTACCACCAAAAGGGCCAAAACAAACAAAACGGCTTTTGAATTTAAAGCCACAACAGGTTTTCGCACGCCGGATTTTGGCAAGCTTGATATGATGAATGGCGAACAGTTATACAACTATCAAAAAGAATTCTACCGCGACTATATTCCAACTGATACGGGTAACTCCTATAAAATCGACCTGTTGAAATTTTATGCGGAAAGACCGCGTGAATTACAAGACCAAGATCATAACTGGATGACGACAATTTTTAATCCTGCATTCATGCAGAATTATTACTTCTCCATTTCAGGCAGAACAGACAAGAACGATTATTACCTCGGCGCATCTTATTATAACGAAGACGGCACCTTTAAGAACACAAAATTCCAGCGCGTTAATTTAAGGGCGTCTTCAACGTTGCATTTCAACCCAAAAATATCTTTAACCAATACCATTAATATAAGCGGTATTACAGGCACAAGCTATGATTACAATGATATTTATTATGCATTCCTAAACCTGCCCTGGGATAACCCTTACGACAGCGCAGGCAAGCCTGTTTATGTAGATGGCAACTCTTCTTTCAAATGGTGGAGCAGGGATAAAGTAAACCCCTTACACACCATCGATCATTCAGCTCATCCATACAAAGGTTTTGATGTGAACTACGATCTTAACTTTAATTATCAAATAACCAACTGGCTGGCCTTTTCAAGCACCAACCGCATTGGCGCAAGCTACAGCAAGAGCACTAATTATTATTCAGGCGATGTTGCCGGGCAATATCATGGAACGGGTTATCTGGATGAAAGCAGCATATTAAGTTACAGCGGCATTTCAAATGATCTTTTAAAATTCAATTTTAAGTTTGGCAATCACCAGTTAAGCGGCCTTGCAGGCGTTGCATTTGAAGGCGGCAAAACAGAAACAATAGGAGCTTCCGGCCGAGGCCTGCCTTTTAATTTAAGGGTATTAAATGTTGTATCAAGCAATTTAAGCGTGAATGGATATTATGACCAGTCGGCATTAATATCTTATATCTCGCAGGTTAACTACAGTTATAAAAACAAATATTTCTTAACCGGCTCTTACCGCGTGGATGGCTCAACAGCTTTTCAAAAAAATAACCGTTACGGTTCATTCCCTGCCATATCTGCCGGATGGTTAATAAGCAATGAAGATTTTTTGAAAGATAATCATGTAATTGATCTCTTAAAAATACGCGGCGGTTATGGCGTAACAGGCACACAGGATATTGGCGCTTCCCGTTACCTGGGGTTGTATTCATTAACCAGCCAATACAACAATGAATCTGCAGCAACGCCATCACAACTGCCAAGCCCTAACTTAACATGGGAAAGTAAATATCAAACAAACATTGGCGTTGATATAGATTTCTTCAAACGTATTTCTTTATCTGTTGATGTATATAAAAATCAAACAAAGAATTTGTTATTGCAGGTGTCGCAGCCATTGTCTGTCGGTTTTGAAACAAGATGGGAAAATTCAGGAGAGATAGAAAATAAGGGTTTGGAAATTGCTTTATCAACTATTAATATCCGGAACAAAAATTTTTCATGGACAACGGATTTCAACATCAGCTTTAATACAAATACGCTGCAAAAATTACCGGCAAATTTTGTAAAAACAGGTTCATGGGCCATCTCTCAAACCTATCGCAACGGCGGTAATCTTTACGAGTTCTATATGCCCGTATGGAAAGGCGTTGACCCACAAACAGGCGCACCTTTATGGGAAAAAATTACCAAAGATGCTGATGGCAATGTCACGGCAAAAGAAACCACGTCAAGCTATGCCGAAGCCACTTTGCAGGAGGTGGGTTCTGCCTTGCCGAAATACCAGGGCGGCTTTACCAATACATTCACGTATAAAAATTTCTCTTTGAGCGCTAACCTGTATTTCCTGTATGGCAACAAAGTTTACAGTAACGATCTGCGCTTTGTAATGAACGATGGCAACGAGCCTTACTATAATCAAATTGTACTGCCATCAGGTTACAGCATCTGGACGAAGCCCGGCGACATCGCCACCAATCCTAGCCCGCAAAACGCGGCTAATTCAACAGAAACATCAACAAGATATTTGCAGAACGGCAGCTATCTTTCCATACGCAATATTTCGCTTGGTTATAACCTGCCGCAAAGCTTGGCCACAAGGCTTGGCCTGCAGAACATCGCGGTTACAGTTACGGCAGATAATGTTTATACGTTCACCAAATTCCTAGGCCAGGATCCGCAAACAACTATCCAGTCAGATATTTATACAACGCCCGGCGTAAGCGATTTCAAATATCCCAACAATCACCAGTATTTATTAAACATCAACATAAAATTTTAAGCCATGAAGAATAAGAAAACCATAAAGAGAAATTTTATGTTACCGGCAGGTGATACAATGATCAAGCACGGTTGTGTCACTCCCTTGTACCGTATATTTTCATGGCAGCAACGCGGCCAGGCACCTAAATCATCATCCTGTTTATTTAATATAACAATGCCAGTTTCGCTCCGCATCTATACAACAGCAATATTGTTATGCATGATCACCTTCAGCAGTTGTATAAAGGATGTTTCGCCCAGCGATTCCATTACAACAGAAACGCTTACTTCAACAACGGAAGGTTTAACCAACGCGGTTAATGGCGCTTACGCTTTGTTTAAAGATCATGTAATGTTTAACGGCACGGCGGATGACAACAATATGTATTTGCGCCAGTTTTTCCAGTTATCAGATTTTGCCAGCGATGATATTGTTTGTTCACAGGTAACAGAAGATCCTTTGTTTTACAGTTTCAGTTTAGACCACTCTCCCACACAAACCAATACACGTTATTTCTGGTACATATCTTATAAGATCATCAGCGATTGCAATACCGTAATTGAGGCAGTAGAAAAAGAACCAACAGATGATCCTGTAAGAAAACAATTATTGGGCGAATGTTACTTCCTGAGAGCCTTTGCGCATTTCAATCTTGTAAGATTATTTGCAAGGCCATACACGCAGGATAAATCAGCACCAGGCATTATTTTAAGAACATCTACCAGCGATCCTTCAGAAAAAGCAAGATCAACCGTTGAAGAAGTGTATGCACAGGTTGTTGCAGATGCATTAAAGGCAGCAGACTTAATGGATGCATCGCGTGGTGTGCAGTATGCCAGCAAAGAAGCTGCAGAGGCATTGCTGTCAAGGGTGTATTTATACATGGATGATAATGCCAACGCAGCAGCTTATGCTACTAAAGTAATCAGCTCCGGAAGGTTTGCATTAACAACGGCAAACACATTTCCGCAAATGTTTGCAAATGCAGTGGGCGCTTCTGAAACCATTTTCTGTATTGCCTTTACAGATAAAGAAGATTATGGCAAATTCGGTTCTATCGCTTCCATGATATTCAGCGATGGCAACAGTGGCTGGGGTGAAGAATTTGCCACTTCATCATTAAGGAATTTAATGGGCACACATCCCGAAGATGTGCGCTGGGATTATATTGTACCGCTTGAAGATGGCAACGGCGGTATTGCAAAAAAGAATGGTATTGAAACTTATTATATCAGCAAATTTTCTTTCCAGGATGGCAGTCCCACTTTAAGCTCACCCATTATGTTCAGGCTTGCAGAAATGTATTTAAACCGTGCAGAGGCCGAAGCAAAAACCGGCAACACAAAAGCTGCATTGGATGATGTGGATGCTATAAGAAAGAACCGCGGCCTGCAAAACAGTTTATACAATGGCAAAGTGCCTAATGGCATGACTTTACTGGACGTGGTATTGAATGAAAGGCGCATAGAGCTTGCCTTTGAAGGTCAGCGCACCTTTGATGTATATCGCAATAATAAAACAATGAACAGAACCTATTGGGGCTATCATTTGCCGGGTTTAAAGGAAACGGATATTAACCTGTCAAAAACGCCAACGGGCTATAGCAATATGATTGTAGAGCCGACAGATAACAGGATTATCTATTACATTCCAATTGATGAAATACAGAGTAATTCATTATGCACACAAAATCCGTAACACGGTCAGACGCCTTTAGGGCGTCAGACCGATAGCAGGTACATTAAAAAAATATCAGTAAAGCAGGTTTATAAAATCATTACAAATGAAAAAAACTAATCTCACCATTTTAATCGCTGCATTAATTGCAGCTGTTAATTTTTCTTCCTGCAAAAAAGATTCAGATAATCCGCAGCCATTCGTGTTTTATAGTTTAAGCATTGATGGCGCAACCGTTTCCTTTACCAACAAATCTGAAGACGCCGTGAGTTATAAATGGGATTTTGGCGATGGCACCACATCAACAGATGAAAGCCCCACGCACACTTATCCCGGCAAAGGAAAATATGTACCAACATTATATGCCACAACATCTGCAGGCGTTACCGGCGAAGCATCAACGGTAATACATATAGCAAAAGTTTCAGGCATTAAACTCGACGATAATTCATTGTCAGACTGGGATACGGTTGCAACCAATGTTATAACAGCGGGCGCACATTCCGGCAACTTTATTAAAGCCAAGTTTGATTATGATGCCAACTATGTATATGTTTATTTTGAACAGAATACAAAAAAATCTGACGGCAATATTTACGACCTGTATATTGATGCTGACAACAATATCAATACAGGTTTGCTAACCGGTGAAATTCCAAATGGCGGTTACGAAGTTTTACTTGAAGGAACCATATTCGATGACTGGCTTGACCCTTATTATTTCATTGGAACAGACCAGCAGAACTTTGGCAACTATACTTATCAAAACCTCAACGAATTTTATAAAGTTGGGGCAGTGGTTCAAAGTGGTGGCGTACAAAAATTTGAATTCGGACTTAGCAGGAGTAAGATAAAAGGCTTAACCGGTAAAGGATTGAAGATTGGTGTGCAGGTTGCGGCAAACGACTGGAGCGCTATCATTGGTTATTCGCCCGATCAAAGCACGGATGCGTTTTATCTTGACATGAGTGAATAGCTTCTAAAGATATAACTGCATTATTCTAATAACATGTTCCAATCATTCATGAAAAAAAATCTTTTGCTAATTGCCGGCATTATATCAATTATTGATTTTGTTCAATGCAATAAAATTGGGAACCCTGTAACCTATATGCCGCCTGCAACAGATACTGTTTATTATGATGAAAGCAGCGATGATTTCGCCAATCCTGAACGAGGCTTTTATCGTGCCACAGAAACTTATGTATCAAACTACGAACCACTCGATGTGGAGACGATGAAAACCTGGCGCAGCCTGCAACAAGCTGATGATGGCAATTATAAAGTATATAGCACGCTGGTGTTCAGGAATATAATTTTAGATGGATTTACTAATAAGAATTTAACGCAGGATGTTCTGAACAATATCGGAAACGATTTTAAGGCAGCCCGTGAAGCAGGTCTTAAGCTCATCGTTCGTTTCTGTTATACTATTACAGCTAACAGCGGCGCCTGCCCGGAAGGTTTTATATGCCCCCAATATGGTGACGCACCAAAAAATATTGTACTGGCGCAGATAGCGCAGTTAAAACCCATACTGCAGGATAATGCTGATGTTATTGCCTGCATGCAGATGGGGTTCATAGGTACCTGGGGTGAAAATTACTACAGCGATTATTTTGGCGACCCCTCATCAAATGGAAAAGGAAAATTATTGGATAAGAACTGGAGCGATAAGAATGAAATATTAAAAGCCTTACTATGTGCATTGCCGCAAAGCCGCATGATACAGGTGCGCACGCCGCAAATGAAACAACGGTATGTGTATGGCGTTAACGCTCCAACATCATCCGCAGCTTTAACCGATGCACAGGCTTTCGATGAAAGTGATGCTGCCCGCATCGGGTTTCATAATGATTGCTTTCTTTCATCGCCCAACGATTACGGCACTTATGATGATTATGGCAATTCATCATCGCCGCGTGCAGACGCCTATTCCATATTGCATTTGTATTCGGCGGCAGATGGGAAATTCACGGTTGTTGGCGGCGAAACCTGCGATGATACTTACAGCCCCGAAAACAATTGTGAAAACAGCGGCAAGGCACAAACAGAAATGGCGAATATGCATTACAGTTTTTTAAACTGCGCTTATAATAATGATGTCAACAACGACTGGCAAACAGAAGGTTGCATGGATGCCATTAAAAAGAATTTAGGTTACAGGTTTGTTTTAAGAGATGGTGTTTTTCCAAAAGAGCCTGTTAAAGCAGGCATGCAGTTGCCATTTACGCTGAACATTAATAATGTGGGTTATGCTTCGCCATATAATGCGAGGCCTGTGCAACTCATCATGCGTAATCAATCAACCAGGCAGGAATTTGTTTATGTGATTGATACTGATATCAGAAAATGGTATAGTGGCTTAACTTCACTTACTGTAAAAATTGTAACACAAAATAATATGCCGGCCGGCATTTATGATTTGTTTTTAAATATGCCCGATGCATACGCCTCACTTTCGTCAAACCCTGCTTATTCCATTCGCCTGGCAAATACAAATGTTTGGGAAGAAACAACAGGTTACAACAGTTTGAACAAATCTGTAACAATACAATAGAATACCGGCTCTGTAAGCTTGCATTATTGCAGGCGTTAAAAGGGCAACAATTAATTGCCGTTAAAAAACAAGCATCGCATAGACATGCAACGCCAATCGTCTTATGAGAAAAATCACACCACTCTTAATATATTTTCAACAGTTATACTTAAATATGAAGCAAAGCTATTGATGCTTTATTCGCCATCGTTTACCTGCCGGTTAAGAATAAATGAAGCAATGATTAAATTATCCATTGAAACAAAAACATAATTTTTGTTTAATAACCGATTTGCATTTTTTATTTATGATGTTTGCAGAAAATATGGAAAGATGAACTGGTATAATATAAAAAATATTGAAACAGTTGATTCGCCTGCATTGATCGTTTATAAAGAACGGGTGCAGCAAAACATTCAGTCGGTATTTAACATGCGGGAAGCAGCTTTTCTTAGGCCACATGTAAAAACAAACAAGATGGCTGAGGTTTGCAGCATGATGCTGAGCGCAGGCATTACAAAATTTAAATGCGCCACCATTGCTGAAGCGGAGATGCTGGGCATGGTAAAAGCGCCGGATGTTTTGCTCGCTTACCAACCCACACCCGTAAAAGCCAAACGGCTGGTAACGCTTATTAAACAATACCCGTCAACGAATTTTTCCTGTTTAATTGACGATGCGGATAATGCAGAAAACATTTCCGATATTTTTTGGGATAACGATATTTCTCTTGATGTTTTTATAGACGTGAATGTTGGCCAGAACAGAACCGGCATAAAGCCATCGAATGCTTTTGATCTTTTTGAAACCTGTATGGATTTGAAAGGCATTCATATTACCGGCCTGCATGTTTATGACGGGCATATCCGTGATACAGATGTTGATGAACGGAAGCAAAAAACAGATACAGCTTTTCAACAGGCTGTTGAACTGTCAGAAAAGATAGCGTCATCCTTCAATATAAAATTAAAGATGGTTGCAGGCGGCTCACCAACCTTCCCGGTACATGCCCAACGCAAAGATGTTGAATGCAGCCCCGGCACTTTTGTATTTTGGGATTATGGCTATAAAACACAATTTCCGGATGAACCTTTCGATTATGCAGCATTGGTAATATCAAGGGTTATTTCTATAGTTGATGAACATACTATTTGTATTGACCTCGGCCATAAATCGGTTGCCGCAGAAAATGTAATTGAAAAGCGCGTTCATTTTTTGAATGCAGAAAATGTACAACCGCTCGGCCAAAGCGAAGAACATTTGGTGTTGAAGGTTGAAGATGCTGCGTTATACAAAGTAGGCGATACGCTGTATGGTGTGCCATATCATATTTGTCCTACTGTAGCTTTGTATGAAAGGGCCATTGTTGTTGAAAATAACGAGGCGGTTGATGAATGGAAAGTGATTGCGAGGGACAGGAAAATAACTATCTGAGCAGGGAAAAAATTTTTGGATTGACGGGATAGAAAAACCATTTAGTTGCTACACAAGGTCTTTAATAAAAAAATCAGTATAATCTTTAAATCATTCAAAATCCAGGTTCAGACAATGTTTACGATAGATGCACATTTAGACCTTAGCATGAATGCCATGGAATGGAACCGCGACCTGCGCAAAACTGTTTTTGAACTGCGGGAAAGTGAAGCTGGTTTAAACGATAAGCCCGACAGGGCAAAAGGAACAGTTGCTTTTCCTGAATTGCGAAAAGGCAATATTGGTTTGGTTGTCGCCACACAAATTGCCAGGTATGTGGCGCCTGGAAGTCCTTTACCCGGCTGGCATTCGCCGCAGCAGGCATGGGCGCAAACACAGGCCCAGCTTGCATGGTATAAAAGCATGGAAGAATGCAACGAAATAAAAATGATAACAACGGTTAATGCATTAAATGAACATATTGAAGTATGGATAAATGATGATACTCAAAAACCTATTGGTTATATTTTAAGCCTGGAAGGTGCAGATTCACTGGTTGATATAAGTTATGTGGAGCGTGCATATAATTATGGATTACGTGCTATCGGGCCGGCACATTATGGACCCGGCCGTTATGCCAATGGTACGGACGCAACCGGCCATTTGAATGAAGATGGGAAAACCTTGCTGAAAGAAATGGAACGATTAAATATTATTTTGGATGCAACGCATTTATGTGATGATGCATTTTGGGATGCAATGGATTTATTTCAAGGGCATGTGTGGGCAAGCCATAATAATTGCAGAAAATTCGTGAACCACAACCGTCAATACAGCGATGAACAGATAAAAATTTTAATTGAACGTGGTGCTGTTATTGGTGGTGCGTTTGATGCCTGGATGCTGGTGCCTGGCTGGAAGCGCGGCGTATCAACACCTCAATCAACCCATTGCAATATGGAGAAGGTAATTGATAATATTGATCATATTTGCCAGTTGGCAGGTAATGCTTTGCATGTTGGTATTGGCAGCGATTTGGATGGCGCTTTTGGCAAAGAGCAATGTCCTTATGACCTTGAAACAATTGCAGACCTTGATAAAATTCCTTCTTTGTTATTGCAACGTGGTTATTCAAATCCTGATATTGAAAATATCATGCATGGCAACTGGCTTAGGTTTTTGCGCAAAGCGTGGGGTTAATAATGTATTTCAACAAATAACAGATTATCGCAGTATGCTACTTGTTACAACTTTAGCGGTGGTAAAATTGTGCCGCACAGAGTATGAGAGCTGGCTGAGCAATAATAATATCGCTTTTGACCCTGTGTTCTCTGTGCGACAATCAAAACATTTAATTCAGAAAATTATAAGCGAGGCCATTATTTATTTTCATTCATGGCTGTAACAGGTGTATCCCTGAAATTATTTGGTGACGGTTTATTCTTATCACGTTCAAGATCGTTCTTATTGTAGGTTATCCGGAAGATAGTGCCTTTATTGTCATCGCTTACATATAAAGCGCCATCGGGCCCTTGCGCCAAACCGCATGGACGATGAACAGCACGGCCACTTGCTGTACTGTCGGCGCCGCCGGAAAAGCCATCTGCAAAGACTTCCCAGTCTCCATCGGGCACACCGTTTTTAAAGGGCTGGAACACTACAAAGAAACCTGCCTGTGGCTCCGGCGAACGGTTCCATGAACCATGAAAGGCAATGAAAGCGCCATTTTTATATTTTTCAGGAAACATATCTCCGGTATAAAACAACAGGCCATCGGGCGCAAGGTGTGCCGGATAGGCAGCAACCGGGTCAATAAAATTACTGTCTAATGTTTTTTCGCCATCACCGCCATATTCCGGCATTAATATTTTTTTCTTTTTGAAAGGATCATAATAGATATAAGGCCAGCCTGCATTATCTCCATTGTTTAGAGCATACATGCATTCAGCCGGCAACTGCGCACTTTGTTTGTCATTAAAATATTTGGGAAATAAAGTGCTGAGCTGGTCGCGGCCATGCTGCATTACAAATAACTTTTTAGCCGCATCATTCCATGCTATGGCAACCACATTGCGCAGGCCTGTTGCATAACGAACGCCATCGCCGTATTGCTGGTCTTTTTTATCAGCGCTGAACATCCATACGCCACCTGCTGAATCAAGCAAAGGGCAACCCGGCATACCCATGGAACCCGGCGTTCTGTCGTTTTCCTGGCAGGAATTGGACGGGCAGCCAATAGGTATAAACATATTGCCTTTATCATCAAACATAATAGACTTGGTTGCATGCTGATTCCTGTCAATTAAACCCGTTACAATACGTTCCGGTTTTGACGTATCGGTAACATGATTATCTGCATCCAGCTTATAACGGAATATTTCCGTGTTGGAAGCGGTATATAAATAACCATCATGTATCTGAACACCCGTGCCACCAAAATCTCCGAAGCCATACAGCAGTTTTCCTTTGCCACCCTCCTCATGCAATAATAAAGTGCCAACGCCTTTTACCGGCTGCGCAAGCCGCACATAAATATCATTTTGCGGCGTTACAATAAGGTGCCTTGCACGGCCAAGAGAATCGGCAACTATATTGGAAGAAAACCCTGCCGGCAATGTAAGGCCGCCATCGTTTAATGAAGAAACTTCTTCTTTGGTATTGGTATTACAGGAACCAATAAGCACAAGCATAAAAGCTGTACATGCAAAACGAAAGATTGATGTGAATTTCATGTATGATATGTTATAGATTATGATTATACAGCAACGCTAAGCCGGCATAAACTTAGCAATAATTCAACGCATGTAAAAATTGAGAGGATTATAAATTGTTTACCAGTAAGTGAACTTCGTGCTTCTTCATATTCTTTGAGTCTGCGCGGTACAAAAAAATAATCAAACAAAATAGTTTTAATGCGCATTACTTTCAACCCTGTTAATACAATTCATCAACGCACGGAAAACATGATAAGTACCTTTCCAGATATGCGCTTTCAATGCTGTTTTACGCTGTGGTTCGTTATCCAACCCTTCTTCATACCAATCACCATGTTCATGGTCTATTAAATAAGTTTGCGCATATTGCCATTCCTTAAAAAACTTTTGCCTGTATTGCATTGCATCTTTTGGATACATGTAAGAAAACAGTTGCAATGTATTCAGCGCTTCTGCCTGCGCCCACCAGTTCTTGCTTTTGTTGATGATGGTACAGCCCGGTTTATCCTTGAAATAATATCCTTCATCATAAAAACCACCAAGCGAACTATCCCATCCATTGTTTAGTGCATGATCCACCATTTTCTTGCCAATTGCAAGTGTTTTATCATCAGCCTTGCCATATAAAATTTCTGAAGCTTCCTGCATTAAATAAGCTGTTTCCACATCGTGCCCGAATGAAACATGATCAAGGAATTTATGTTTCAGGATAGATTGCTCAGATGAATCGCGGAACGTAACAGGTTTCCAGTCGTATGTAAAAAATAATTGCAGGTAACCCTTATCTGTTACAATCTTATCCCTTATCAGCCGCAGCATTTCTTCCAGCCTTGTTCTTACGAGGCTGTCAGGCCACACTTTATACAACTCAGTAAATGCTTCAAGCAGATGAATAGAACTGTTTTGATCTTTATAGCCAACATCAGAAGTGCTTTGCACATCAACCGTTCTTTTTACACGGGAACCCTCCCTGTTTAAATGTTGATAATAGCCTTTATAAATTGAATCATGGCTGTTTTTTTCAAGCCATTTAAAACCTGCCTTTGCAAGATTTAAAGCAGCGGTATCATGCGAACATTCATAATAAGCACTTAACCCGTAAATGGCAAATGCGTTGCCATAAGCTTCTTTAATGGTGCTTTTGGGTGTGCCGTCTCTTGTAACGAGATTATAAAAACCGCCATAAGTTGCATCCCACATTTTATCACGCAGGAAATAAAATCCATGACGCGACATTGAAATATAAGTTGTATCCTTATAAAACATAGCCGCCTTTGCTGTTGACCAGATATGCCTTGCCTGCGTTACGATCATTTTATCCTGTGTGCCGGCAGCCTTAAAATCGTATGTGAAAGTGCTGAGGTAGCCGCCGTATAAAGTATCTGTATTTTGCGGATAATATTTATCGAGCAAACCTTGCCTGGCGGCATACTGCATTTGCGCTGCGATGGTATCAAGGTTAGTTGTTTGAGCAGAAGATACTGCCGGCAGCAACGAAACAAAAATGAATGATCGTAATAGCATTTGTTTAAGTTTTAAATCAAACAACAATATTTTTTTATTAAAGCACAAACATGTTCTTGATTAAACTGTGTAGTTATGTGTATGCACACAGCAAGTCTCTGGCCCGGATGTTATTTAAACTAAATCACAAACTCTCCATCTCTATAAATTATTTTTTCCGCACCATCTTTTAATAAAGCGGTTACGGTCCTGTTATCCGTACTTATAATATCTGTATGCACTTTGGGGCAGGAATTATAGCCCATAGCCGCCCACTCCTCTTCAGAAATTTTCATCATATCGCCGGGATAAGTGTCTTTATAAGCATTACCCAATGCAATATGCGTGTTGCCATATTCGCCGCCCATATTTTCATCAAACAATGTAGTGGCCATAAATTTTGTAATGCGGGAATGACGTTTATCTGTCAATGAAAATTCGCCCACTTTATCAGCATTTTCCTGCGCAATCATTTCTTTTAAGGCATCTTCATTTTCCGTAGCCGAAGATTCAACAACAACGCCCGCTTTAAATTTTAATGAAACGCCTGCAATACGTTTTCCTGAATAATAGAGTGGTTGGTTAAACCTTATAAACCCTTCGGTTCCGCGCCAGTCGGGCGAAGTAAATATTTCAAAGCTTGGAATGTTTTTGCCACCGCCGCTTAACCATTTACGGTTGTCACCAATCTTTATCGTTAAATCAACGGCCTCACCTTTTATAAACAGTTTCTCAATTGGCAGGGCGTCTAATTTGTCTTTTATCGTTTCAATTTCCTGTTGCACCTGCCTCCATTTTTGCACAGGGTTATCATCTCTTAAATAACAGGCTTCAATTATCTGTTCCCAATAATCTTCCAGTGAAAGTCCGGCTTCGTCGGCCATAGATTGCGTGCCATATAAACAAAGCGTCCATGATAATTTACCTGCCTGTTCTTTCTTTTCACGCATGGCCATATATGGCGCCCTTGCACTGTTC
>JAEWBD010000306.1 GCA_023391315.1 Bacteroidota bacterium
CGTTGTAAGAGTGGGTTCGCCCATTGTTTCACTTGGTGTAAGAATGCAGGACATGAACAATGCCTCTTCTTTTAAATTTGGCGTGTACCATGCCGCCTTATATGTGGATGATGCCTTGCAGTTTGAATTTAAAACAAACGATTTCCTGTATCCCGCCAGCCGTTATGTAAATGCCAGCATGGATTATAAGCGATGGGTGGTGAACAAACAGGGCATTCAATACCTTTCGCGGCTGCCCGGCAATAAACTTAGCATATTTACGCCCCTTGACGGTAATGGAACGATCACATTAAACGATAATCAAACCCATAAAATAAGAATTGTTTTAAGCGATGAAAAGAAAAACACCACCACCATCAGCTTTTCACTGAAGTATGACGAGGCTTTGCAGAAAGATTACACTATTCCGGTCGACGCTATTGTTTGCGATACCAACAGCGTAAATAATATTAAGACAAATAACGCCAGTATTCATTTTGATGCCAATGCTTTTTACGATCCCCTGCCTTTAAGTGTTTACGAAACCAGCGCCACGTATGCAAAACAGGTGTCGCCCACCATTCATATCGGCGATTATACCATTCCCGTGCACAATGATTACAATGTAATGATTAAAGCACCCGGCCTTAACGCTAATCAGAAGAATAAAGTGGTGATGGAGCTGAAAAGTGGCTCTTCTGTCACCATAAAAAAAGGCGTTTGGCAGGGAAACTGGATGCTCAGCAGCTTTGATGAGTTAGGCAACGTAAGATTATTGGTAGATGAAGTGCCGCCGGTAATTACACCCATCTCCTGGAAGGATGGTTCCACATTCATCAGCCAGAAAACATTGACCGTAAAATGCACCGACGATGTTAGCCGCATTGCCAGCTTTAGCGCAACGCTTGAAGATGACACCTGGCTCATGTTTGCCAAGAAAAGCGATTATTTTACTTATACTTTTGATGAACATTGCCCCGCCGGAAGCCATACTTTAACCATAACCGCCATGGATGTGGCCGGCAATGCCACCGTTGAAACCTATAATTTTACAAAACAATAGTTTTTATGATAACATTGACAGCCGGTATGAAAGCCCCGGCGTTTAAAGGCAAAGATCAAAACGGTAATACCGTTTCGCTTGCAGATTATAAGGGCAAAAAGCTGGTATTATATTTTTATCCTGAAGACGATACGCCCACCTGCACCGTGCAGGCATGTAATTTAAGAGATAACTATGCCTTATTAAAGAAGGAAGGATTTGAAGTAGTAGGCGTAAGCCCCAACGATTCCGAAAGCCATAAAAAGTTTGAGCAGAAGTTTAGCCTGCCGTTTACTTTAATTGCCGATCCTGCACATAAAATAATCAATACGTATGGTGTTTGGGGCGAAAAGCAATTGTATGGACGAAAATTTATGGGCCTGCACCGCACAACTTTTGTAATTGATGAAAAGGGTGTTATTCAGAAAGTGTATTTAAAACCGCGTAACAAGCAACATGCAGAAGATATTGTGAAGTATTGGAAAGAAATGGAGCAACAGCAGGCAAAACCAGCCGGTAAAGGCTAATTTATTTAAAGCTTTTTTCATAAAAACCGTTACCGTATTCAGTTACAGCAACGGTTTTGTTTTTTACCGGGATGTTTTGAGGTTTTACTTTAAATTTTTATTCATTTTTCGCTTTTTTTCATTCATTTATCCGACTTTTTTATTCATTTTTCTGAATATTTTATTCATTTCTTTGAACATTTCATCCATTTTCCTCAGTATTCTTTCCATTTAATTTATATTTTTTTCCATTTTCTTCAATATTCTTTCTATTTAACTCATATTTTTTTCCATTTTCTTCAATATTTTTTCCATTTAACTGATATTTTTTTCCATTTTTCCCAATATTCTTTCCATTTTTTACTCTCATTTGTCCGTTTTACTGAATTTTTTGTCTGTTTTCTTCAGTGTTTTGTCCGTCTTTTCAGGAATTCTGTCCGTCTTTTTCAATTTTTTGTCCGTTTTACTGGATTTTCTGTCCGTTTTACTGAATATTCTGTCCGTTTTATGCATTGTTTCTGCAATAATTTTTATAAATCAATGTATAAACAGGGTGGCGATGCTAATATTTTTTCCTTCTGAGCGTCTTCGTATAAACAACAATACGGTAACAAATAGCCTTTTGCCACGCCACCAGATTGTCGTACCTTCGCGCCTCAAATTTTGAAAATGCAGATAAGGAACATAGCGATAATCGCTCACGTTGACCACGGTAAAACCACCCTCGTTGACAATATTCTCCGCGCAACAAAGGTTTTCCGTGATAACCAGGAAACCGGCGAACTGATCATGGACAGTAACGACCTGGAACGTGAACGCGGCATTACCATCTTTTCTAAAAATGCCGCTGTTACTTATAAAGACGTTAAGATAAATGTGATTGATACCCCGGGCCACGCCGATTTTGGTGGCGAAGTGGAGCGTGTATTAAAGATGGCCGATGGCGTTATCCTGCTGGTGGATGCCTTTGAAGGCCCCATGCCGCAAACGCGTTTTGTACTGCAAAAAGCATTGCAGCTAAACCTTCACCCGATAGTGGTAATTAATAAAGTGGATAAACCTAACTGCCGCCCGGATGAAGTGCACGATGCTATTTTTGAATTATTCTTTAACCTCGATGCCACTGAAGAACAGCTTAATTTCCCTACCTATTATGGCAGCGGCAAACAAGGCTGGTTCAACGATTCGTTAACGCCTTCTGAAGATATTACGCCATTATTAGATGGTATTCTAAAATATGTGCCTGAGCCTAAGATAAGCGAAGGGCCTTTGCAGCTGCAGATAACTTCACTCGACTATTCTTCTTTTCTTGGCAGGATAGCTATAGGAAAAGTTACCCGCGGCAGCATAAAAGAAAACCAGCCGATTGCTTTAATGCAAGCAGATGGCACGGTTAAAAGGGCCCGTGTAAGAGAATTATACGTGTTTGAAGGCATGGGCAAAAAGAAAGTAACGGAGGTACTCGCCGGCGATCTTTGCGCCGTAGTGGGTTTGGAAGATTTTAATATCGGCGATACCATTGCCGATGCTGAAAACCCTGAAGCTTTAGCGGTGATAAGTGTGGATGAGCCTACCATGAACATGATGTTCGGCATTAATAACTCTCCTTTTTATGGTAAAGATGGCAAGTTTGTAACCTCACGCCATATCCGCGACAGGCTTTTTAAGGAAACGGAAAAAAACCTGGCCCTGCGTGTGGAAGATACAGATAGCGGTGATGCCTTTTTGGTATATGGCCGCGGTATTTTGCACCTGGGTATTTTAATTGAAACCATGCGCCGTGAAGGTTATGAATTAACAGTTGGGCAGCCCAAAGTAATTATTAAAGAAATTGACGGCAAGAAAATGGAGCCTTACGAAACACTGGTAGTGGATGTGCCGCAGGAATATGCCAGCAAGGTTATTGACCTGGTTACCCGCCGCAAAGGTGAAATGCATGTAATGGAAACCAAGGGCGAAATGCAGCACCTGGAATTTGAAATTCCTTCCCGCGGGTTGATAGGTTTGCGTACGCAAATGCTTACCGCCACCGCAGGCGAAGCTGTAATGGCGCACCGCTTTAGCGAGTATAAAGCATGGAAAGGCGCCATCCCCGGCAGGAATAATGGTGTTTTAATTTCAAAAGATGCCGGTACCACCACCGCTTATTCATTAGATAAGCTGCAGGATCGTGGTTTCTTCTTTGTTGACCCGGGCGAAGCGGTTTATAAAGGCCAGATTGTGGGTGAAAACAACAAACCCGGCGATTTGGTCATCAATCCAAATGAAGGTAAAAAGCTGACCAATATGCGTGCAAGCGGCAGCGATGCAGCAACGAGCATTGCCCCCAAAACGCTGATGACTTTAGAAGAATGCATGGAATATATCCAGTTTGATGAGTGTATAGAAGTAACGCCGAATTTTATTCGCATGCGCAAAGTAATTTTAGACGAAGAGGAAAGAAAGCGCCAGCAGAAAAGGATGGCTACTGAGGAAGTATAAAGCAGATGAGCGCCGGAAGGCATTGAACAGATAAGCATTAAACTTTTATATTTAACCTGCCGCGGTTTTAAAGCCCGGCAGGTTTTTTTATGTCTTCATTTTCCAGGCAGATAGAGCAGGCACTTGCAGCACATTTCAGCCAAACGGTTAGTGTTATTCAGCAGCAGCAGGTTTTTGGCGGCGACATTAATCAAACTTACAGGCTGCAAACCAATATCGGCCCTTTCTTTTTAAAGCTGAACGATGGCGAACTGAATGATATATTTGAGAAAGAGTTTAATGGATTGCGGCTCCTGCATGAAACCAAAACCATTAAAATTCCGGAGCCCATTCTTCACGGAAAAATTGGTAATAAAATTTTCCTTGTAACGGAATTTATAGAGAAAGGCAGCGCTTCAAAAACTTTCTGGCAAACATTCGCGCAGCAACTGGCAAACCTTCACAAACATTCCAATGAATTGTTTGGCTTAGCTGAAAATAATTATATCGGCTCTCTTCATCAATCCAATACATACTGTGAAACCTGGAGCGGATTTTATGCTTCGCAACGCATTTTGCCATTGATGCAGCTTGCTTTCAGCCAAAATAAGTGTAGTAAAAATGATCTGGCAAAAGCTGAAAAACTATGCAGCCGCTTTGCAGAAATCTTTCCCGTTGAACCGCCTGCTTTAATTCATGGCGATTTATGGAGCGGGAATTTTATGGCGGGTAATAAAGGCGAACCTGTAATTTTTGATCCCGCTGTTTATTATGGCAACCGGGAAATGGATATTGCCATGAGCCTGTTGTTTGGCGGTTTCAGCAGCAGCTTTAATAACTATTATGATGAAGTTTTTCCTTTGCAGCCCGGCTGGAAAGAGAGAATTGAACTTTGCCAGCTTTACCCGCTTTTAGTGCATTTAATTTTATTTGGCGAGCATTACTACAATTCAGTTATCGATATTATCAATTCATACATTTAAATTTGCAATACAAATGCTAACGTGCTTCGCCCTATTAAAACAAGGCTACTTTCGTACTTGAATTAGTAAGGAACTACTGTTAACCTACTCATTATATCAAAACAAACAAAATGAAAAAACAAACTGCGCTCATTGTTATGGCATGTTTTGCGGGACTGCTTTCTTACAAGTGCACCACATCTACTAAAACTACACCTGCTGCCGATAGTACTTTAACTGATTTAAATGGCGGCTATAAAAGCCAGGCAGAGTGGGGGCACCATCTCGTAGCCATTTCCGGCTGCAACGATTGCCATACCTCGAAAAAGATGACAGATAAGGGCCCCGTGGACGATACGAGCGTTATGCTGGCAGGCCATTTTGCTCAAGGCCCCGTTCCGCAGCTTTTGCCCGACCAGGTGGCAAAAGGCATGGCCGCTACTTATGATCTTACCGCATGGCACGGCCCGTGGGGCCACTCTTATGCAGCTAATCTTACGCCCGATTCTACCGGTATTGGAAACTGGACAGAGGAGCAATTTATTGCCTGTCTCCGCAAAGGTATTTTTAAAGGTATTGAAGGTTCAAGGCCACTTATGCCACCTATGCCTTTTGCAGGTATTAATAATATGACGGATGATGAACTAAAAGCCATTTTTGCTTATCTGAAAACCATTAAGCCGGTTAGTAACGTTGTGCCAGACTACCAGCCGCCTGCAATGCATTAGAAAACTTTAGCTATACACTGCCACTGTTGCAGAATAAAAAAACGGATTGAGCGTAAAATGTTCAATCCGTTTTAAATAAATTATGTGCCGCTTTAAAATTTAAAACCGGCTGTAAGCAATACGTTAAGCCGTTGATTTTTTAATTCGGCAAACGTATTGGCCTTATCACTTAAGCGGTAAGGAAAATTCACATCTTTATTAAAGGTTTCTGCTATGGTAAGATCAATAAAAAAACCGTGATTGCGGTAACCTAAACCACCTGCTGCCATAATGCGGTTTGCCTTTAGTTGTTTATCATCATAAGGACTTCCATAGTAGGCTCCACCCACGCGAATAGCATAAGGTGAAAATTTAATTTCACCGCCAAGCCTGAAATTTAAAGCGCCTTTATAATAGGATTTGATTACATCGTTCAAAGAGCGGTAGTAATCATCGGTTGCATCATTATAATAACCATTATCATCAGCCTGCTGAAGAAACCTTGAGCCCCGGTGATTTACATATTCTACATCTGCAGTAATAAATCCCTTCTGCAATTTTACATTCTCCACTTCCTTAAAAACATAAGCGGCGCTTGCTACTATTTTATAAGGGGTTATTTCATTGTAACGTGTTTGATCTACTGCATTAGAAAAATCGCTGCTCTTGGATGTTTGTACACCGGCATAACCTTCGGTATCTGTTGTTATTGCAGCTTTTAACTTATCAGTATAACTCATAAAAGAAGGCGTATGTATTGCTAAACCCAGCCTTAAAGATTGTTCCGGGCGGTAAATAAGGCCGAACCGGGCATTCAAACCTATACCGTTCAAACTATGGTTTTGTGTAAAAGTTGAATAAGCGAAATCATTATTTGTATTATTCGTAGGGTCTGTTTCAGTATAGGTAATATCCTGTGTGTAGAACGACAGCGGAACATTCAGGCTGGCCCCAAGCATTAATTTATCGTTGTTATTGCTGGCAAAGCCAAAGGAAATTTCGTATATGCCGCCGCCGGTTGTTTCATCATATTGCTGCTGCACACTATTTCCATTATCAACGGGCACAAGACTTCTGTAACCTTCAAGACTGCCGGATGGGCCGGAAATGCTATCAATCAAATAAGTAAAAAAAGCCAATGATGAACCGAATGGATAGTCATTGGATGCTGACTGAATATTGGCATTATCTGCCACAAGCTGTTCGAGGTATTGCTCAGAATAAGAGCTGTAATCATTCAATCCGCTGTAAGAAACTTTATTATTATAGCTCGCCAGCTGGTTTATTGAAATGGAAAATGCAGACGAGCGGCCGGGCCTGTTCATCTTCCCACCAAAAACAACGCCTGTAGTTCCTAACTGGAATGTCGACTTCTTAATATTATCCAATACAGAACCCCGGTAGTCGGCTTTATTGTTGTTCATTAAAAATGACGGAGAAATCACAAACTCGCTTGTTTTATAAAATCCAA
>JAEWBD010000313.1 GCA_023391315.1 Bacteroidota bacterium
CTTATCCTTCAACCGAACCATCTACTAATGGTGAAAATTATAACGCCGGTGTTACCTCAAATGGCGGAGACACCTGGACGAACCGCGTTTGGTGGGATAAAGAATAATGATAAACTTTAAATAATTAAATTTTAAGGCTGCTTAAGGGCAGCCTTTTTTTTACTTTTATATGCCTTGTTATAATTAGTGGCTTTAAGAATTATCTGATGCAACAAATAAAAATTACTGCTGTTTGTTTTCTCTTACTTATAACCTGCTTTTTAAATGTTGCTGCGCAGCAAAAATTGTTTCGCCTGCTTGATTCAGCTAATACCGGCGTTAATTTCAGCAATCATTTAACCGAATCGGAGGAGCTAAATGTGCTCGCTTTTGAATATTTCTTTAACGGCGGCGGTGTGGCCGTGGGCGATATTAATAATGATGGCTTATTGGATATCTTCTTCACGGCCAACATGCAGCCCAACAAACTTTACCTGAACCTGGGCAATATGCAATTTAAAGATATTACGCAGGAAGCAAACCCATTATTAAGCGGAAGGTCCGGCGGCTGGAAAACAGGCGTAACAATGGCTGATGTAAACGGTGATGGCTTGCTGGATATTTATGTATGTTATTCCGGGATAGTGAATGATGATGCAAGACGGAACCAGCTTTTTATTAACAAGGGCAATTTGAAATTTGAAGAAGAAGCGAAACAGTATGGCCTTGATGACAAAAGTTACAGCACGCAAGCAGCTTTTTTTGATTACGATAACGATGGCGATTTAGATATGTTCCTGCTTAACCACAGCAATAAAAAAATTGGTAATGAAGAACTGGCAAAATACCGTAACGACGTTGACAGTCTTGCCGGCAGCAAGTTGTATGAGAATGACGGGCATGGACATTTTAAAGATGTATCTGCCAAAGCAGGCCTTCATCAAAGCCCGTTAACTTTTGGATTGGGCATTGCTATTGCCGATATTAATAAAGACGGCTGGCAGGATGTGTATGTAACCAACGATTATAATGAGCCCGATTATTTATATATCAATAACCGCGATGGCACATTTAAAGATGAAACGCAAAACTGTTTCCGGCATCTTGCACAATTTTCAATGGGCGTGGATGTTGCAGATTATAACAATGACGGCTTGCCGGATATTATAAACCTCGATATGCTGCCGGAAGATAATAAGCGGCAGAAGCAATTGCAGTTGCAGGAAAACTATGAATCGTTCCAGCTAATGATAAACCAGGGCATTTACAAACAATACATGCACAATATCCTGCAATTAAGCAATGGTGATGGCACTTTCAGTGAAATTGCGCAGTTTGCAGGCGTTTCAAATACTGACTGGAGCTGGACGCCTTTGCTTGCCGATTTTGATAACGATGGTTATAAAGACCTCTTCGTTACAAATGGTTATTTAAGAGATTATACCAACAAAGATTTTCTGAAATACTGGGGCGATTATAAAGTGAAAAAGGCCGTGGAACGCCAGCCGGTTTTATTAATGGATCTTGTAAAAGCCATGCCGGCAACCAAACTGCCGAATTATATTTTCAGCAATAACCGCGATCTTACTTTCACTAATAAAATAACAGATTGGGGAATGAATGAACCTTCCATATCAAGCGGCGCCGTATATGCTGACCTTGATAATGATGGAGATCTTGATCTTGTTATAAATAACGTTAATCAACCTGCATTTATATATCAGAACATGAGCAGGGAAAACGATAACTCGTCCTATATTTCAATACAATTAAAAGGCGTTGGCCAAAACAGTTTGGCTATTGGTTCAAAAGTATATGTGTATGCAAACGGCAATGAACAATACCAGGAAGTAAATCCTGCACGCGGATATTTATCGTGCTTGCCGGCTGTTTTAAATTTTGGACTGGGCACCGCTTCTGTTATCGATTCTATCCGCATTATTTTTCCTGATCAGAAAACAATGCTTTTGCAAAAGCAGAATATAAACCAGCATCTTGTTATTGATGAAAAAGAAGCAACGGAAAAGTACAATCAGCCTTCAGCCAAATCATCAAAAACAATTTTTACGAAGGCTGAAAACCTACTGAAATATTCAAGAACAGAGTTTGATGAAAATGATTTTAAGCGCCAGCCATTAATGTTATTCATGCTTTCCAAAACAGGACCCGTAATGGCCAAATCAGATATTAATAAAGACGGGCTGGATGATGTTTTTATAAGCGGCGATGGTAATAATCCAGGTAAAATTTATACGCAGCAAAAAGATGGTTCATTCAAACCTGTTGCCGGTTTAAGTATTGGTGATGAAAATACTTCAGCCATTGCAGCCGCTGCGTTTTTTGATGCCAATGGCGATGGTTATCCTGATTTATATATCGTCAAAGGTGGTTATTCATTATTCGAATCAAACACGCCTGCCTTGCAGGATGAATTGTATATAAATGATGGTAAAAACAATTTTGCCATATTGCAAAATGCTTTGCCTGATATGAGCGCCAGCAGTAAGAGCTGTGTTAAGCCTTGCGATTATGATAGCGATGGCGATATTGATCTGTTTATTGGCGGAAGGGTTATTCCAGGTCAGTACCCTGCAACGCCTGAAAGTTTTTTATTGCAGAATAATGGTAAAGGCTATTTCACCAAAATAAAAGCAAGCTTTGAAAAAGCCGGCATGGTTACAGATGCACAGTGGATTGATTTGAATAATGACGGGAAGAAGGATCTTGTTGTTTGCGGCGAGATGATGCCTTTAAAAGCATACATAAATTCAGTTAATGGTTTTACAGATGCAACGGCAACTTATTTTCCGGGAAACAATAATGGTTTCTGGAACACGCTTACCGTGACTGATATAAATGGTGATGGCAAAGATGATATTATTGCAGGCAACTTGGGTTTGAATTCACAGATACATGCTTCGTCTGATGAGCCGGCAAAAATGTATTATGCCGACTTTGATGGCGATGGAAATCTTGACCCTGTTTTCAATTTCTATATCCAGGGAAAAAGTTATCCTTATGTGAGCCGCGATGAACTCAACAATCAAATTATTGGCATGCGCAAAAAGTTTACAACCTACCGGGATTATGCCGGCGCAACTATTACGGATATTTTCTCTCCTGATGAAATATCGAAATCAGATTCCCTCACGGTGAATGAATTGCATACCTGTGCATTTATAAATACAAATGGAAAGTTTATTAAAACAGTATTGCCTTCACAGGCGCAGTTTACTTATATATCAAAAATTATTGCAGATGATTTTGATAAAGATGGTAAAACTGATTTATTGTTATTCGGCAATCATACAGATAACAGGTTAAAGCTTGGCGCTATGGATGCCTCTTATGGTACTTTATTAAAAGGGGATGGAAAAGGCGGCTTCATTTATATACCGCAAACATTATCAGGCATGAGTATAAAAGGCGATGTGAAATCTGCTTTGCAAGTGAATGTTCATCAATCTTCATACATATTTGCAGGCGCTGCAGGCAGCGCATTACAGGTGTATAAAGTAAACGATAAATAAAAAGCCCCACTTTTTATTTATCGTCTTTGTCATCCTATAGAAAAGAAGAAGGCCAATCGTAACGATTGGCCTTCTTCTTATGATAAGCATAAACTATTTCTTTTCAAAATCTGAAGCGCTTGGCAAAATTTCACCGACAGCAGCGCCTACTTTGCTATGCTTCTTACTATAGCCAAAATATATTACCAATCCTATAATCATCCATACTAAAGCGCTTGCTAAAGTTTCATTGGGCAGGCCAATGATCATAGCTGTACATACTACCATCCCAAGAATAGGTACCAGCGGTACCAGGGGTGTTTTAAAAGGACGTTTTATCGTTGGCTCTGTTTTGCGCATAATCATTATGCCCAGGCAAACCAGCACAAAGGCGAATAAAGTTCCGATGGAAGTAAGGTCGCCTGCTACATTAACAGGAACAAAAGCGGCAAACAATCCCACAAAAACAAACAGTACAATATTGCTTTTATACGGTGTGCGGAATTTGGGATGAAGGTCGCTGAATATTTTTGGCAACAACCCATCGGTTGACATGGTATAAAATACCCTCGACTGTCCCATCAGCATTACCAGTATTACTGAAGAAAAGCCTAATAAAATAGCAAAAGATACAAGCTTTGCCAGCCAGCCATAATTGGTCATGTATGTTTGAATAGCATAAGCAACAGAAGCTTCTTTACCAGACTTTACAAAATCGGTATAAGGTGCCACACCGGTTAGAACATAAGAGAAAAGTATATAAAGAATGGTGCAGATAAGTAATGAGCCGAGAATGCCAACAGGCATATCTTTCTTTGGATTTTTTGCTTCCTGCGCCGTTGTAGAAACAGCATCAAAACCAATAAAAGCAAAAAATACAATGCCTGCACCGGTTAATACACCGCCCCACCCATGCCTGAAGAAGTTCGAATACGAGTATTCAGATCCATCCGGCAGTATGGCTGGTTTTGCATCTTCGGGAATGAAGAAAGGCGTATGGTTGGCACTGTTTATAAAGCCCCATCCAATCGCTATGAAAACAAGCACAATAGCCACTTTAATAATAACGATAATCATGTTTACGCGGGCAGATTCCTGCGTGCCTTTTATTAATAAAACAGACAGCAGCAGTAAAATAAACAATGCCGGTATATTCATGATGCCATGATGCATTACCCCATTTGCATCCTGTAAAGATTCAAACGGCGAGTGGCACCATTCATACGGTATCGTTTTGCCCACAAGTATATTCAAATACTCACTCCATGAAATAGATACTGTGGCTGCGCCAAGAGCATATTCAAGTATCAGCGCCCATCCAATTATCCAGGCTATTAATTCGCCCATAGTGGCATAGGCATAAGTATATGCGCTGCCTGCAATAGGGATCATGGAAGCAAATTCAGCATAACATAATCCTGCAAAGGCGCATCCAATTGCAGCAACAATAAAAGAAATGGTTACGGCAGGGCCTGCATGCTGGCCTGCTGCGGCAGCCGTTCTCACAAAAAGGCCCGCGCCTATTATTGCGCCAATGCCAAGAGCAATAAGGTTACCCGCATTCAGTGTGCGTTTCAATCCTTTTTCTCCATCCTCTGCCTGTGCCAGCAAAGAAGCCAGCGTTTTTTTTCTGAATAAGCTCATAGATTTAGTTATTAATAGCCGGAAAAATAAGGATTTATTTTTTTGCAGATAAAATGTTTTAAGCTGCCCGTGGAAACAAGCCTTTGATTGACTTTATTAATATTATATTGCAAACGAAATTATCTGATGAGGAAACGCAATAATCTTACACTCTATATTTTAGTGGCGATGGCTTTGGGCGTGGTGGTTGGCTATCTTGTATTTCTGTATTGTTTGCCGGAAACAAGAAACGGGTTTGCTATAAAAATAAAGCTTCTTTCCACTATTTTTTTACGGCTTGTGCAAATGATAATTGCACCGCTTGTTTTCTCAACACTCGTGGTAGGCATAGCCAAGCTTGGAAATATCAAAACAGTAGGCCGCGTTGGCGGCAAGGCTTTGCTGTGGTTTATTTCAGCTTCGCTGGCCAGTTTATTATTAGGCATGCTGCTGGTAAACGTGTTTAAACCAGGTGCCTCTATTGATTTAAGCAATGCTGATACCGCCGGTGCAAAAGACCTTATTGGTAAAACGCAGCAATTCAGCCTGCAAAATTTTGTAGAGCATGTTTTTCCTGTGAGTGTAATTGAATCAATGGCCGAAAACCAGATACTGCAGATTGTAGTGTTTTCGGTAATGTTTGGTATTGCCACGGCGGCTTTGGGCGATAAAGGCAAAATTGTAATAAAAGGTCTTAATGCGGTTTCCCATGTTATTTTAAAAATGGTGGATTATGTTATGATGACGGCGCCGCTTGGCGTATTTGGCGCTATTGCAGGCGTAATGGCTGTGCAGGGCCCCAAAATATTTTTATTCTATGCGAACTACTTTTTATACTTTATTATAGGCATTGCATTGTTGTGGCTTTTACTGCTGACTGTTGGGTTTATCATTCTCAATAAAAGATTGCCCAGCCTTTTAAAGCATATTGTTCAGCCATTAATTATAGCTTTCAGCACAACGAGCAGCGAAGCTGTTTTTCCCAAGCTTACCGAAGAACTGGAAGATTTTGGCTGTGATGAAAAAATAGTTTCTTTCGTTTTGCCGCTCGGCTATTCGTTTAACCTTGATGGCAGCATGATGTATATGACTTTTGCAAGCCTTGCTATTGCACAGGCTTATGGCATTCACATGGACTATGGCACCCAGCTTACCATGTTGCTGGTTTTAATGCTTACCAGCAAAGGCATTGCAGGTGTGCCGAGGGCATCGCTGGTGGTGGTAACTGCCACATGCGCTATGTTTAAAATTCCACCGGAAGGCGTTGCTTTAATATTGCCTATTGATCATTTTTGCGACATGTTTCGCACGGCAACCAATGTGCTGGGCAACGGATTGGCAACAAGCGCGGTAAGCAAATGGGAAAAGGCATTGGATTGATTACTTATTAAACAAACAAAATGATTCACTTATTGGAGTTTCAATGGCACGATCTTATTAATCCTGAGTTTTACATACAAATTGGCGGGTTATGGTTATTGTTGTTCATCATATTTGCTGAAACTGGTTTATTTGCAGGTTTCTTTTTGCCTGGCGACAGCCTGTTATTTGTAGCCGGCATTTACAGCCGCGACCTTGCCTCTTCTGTTATTCCTTCCACAAACGAAGTGGTTGATCTTTTCTTTTTGTGGATACTAATTTCATTGGCCGGTATTATCGGGAATTTTGTTGGCTACTGGTTTGGGCGAAAAAGCGGGCCTTTCTTATATCAAAGAAAAGATACGCTGCTGTTTAAGAAAAAATACCTGGTGCGTGCCACGGAGTTTTATAATCAATATGGCGGATGGGCTATTGTGGCTGCACGTTTTGTGCCTATCATAAGAACGTTTGCGCCGATTGTTGCCGGTGTGGTGCAAATGGACAAAAAGAAATTTACATACTTTAATATTGTAGGTTGCGTGGCATGGGTGGGCGCTATGCTTTTTGCCGGCCATTTTCTTTACAAATGGGTTATGAGTAAATTCGGGATTGACCTTAAAGAGCATCTTGAAATGATCGTAATTATTATTGTGGCAGTATCCACGCTTCCTATCATTTATAAATTCTTTTTTGCCAAAGACAAAAAAGATTCAAAAAAGGTTGTGTGAAACGCCCATGTAAAATTTTGATATACAGGTGAATGTTTATCTGCGCGTTCTATAAGAAGCTGTTTAAAAAAAGAATTTAAGTATACCATTATGTGGAAAAGTGGATAAAAAAAGCTGTTGCAAAAAGATGGATTGTCGTTTTAAAGGATGACCAAATCTTTTAAAAATGACAAATTACC
>JAEWBD010000458.1 GCA_023391315.1 Bacteroidota bacterium
CAATCAACCAGGACATCTCCTTTCAGTACGCCTGTGAAATGAATGGTTCCGCAAAGCCCGTATTTTTTGCGCATGGCAATTAATTTTTTTAACTCAGGGCCATCGCCGGTGATAGTAAGCTGAAGGAGATTTTTATCCAGTAAGTTTTTCTTCACCAATTCTTCAACAGCTTTTATAGCCATGTCGGCCCCTTTGTCAGATACAAGCCGCCCCAAAAAAATAAAAGGGATCTTCTTCCCGAAATCTGGTTTTTTTCTGAAAAGATGGCTGTTATAGGGATTTTCTATAACAATAGCCTGTTCCCATTCTTTCCTGCGTAAAGCCTCACTTACAGCAATTACAGCATCTGCCCTGCCGAACCAGAGATTTTTCAATTTATCCCTTACATTCTTATTACCGCCAACCCTGTTAACCCAGGTGTTAAGAGCTATTACTAATGGCCTGCGGATAACCAGGTTAACCCACGAAAGCCGGAGGCATGGATTGTTTTCAAACACTACATCCGCCCAACGGTGTTCCTTTAATATTGTGAAAATTCCGGGATTTCGTATTACCCTGAATATAAATTTGTCTTCATTACTATTAACCGTCCAGGTTAATAAATGCACTTCTGCACCAGCATTCTGAAAGGCTGCTGCCAGTATTTCAGAATTGGTTTCTATACCGCCCACTTCAGGATAAAAACGATGTGAAAGAATAAGCACCTTAAGCATGCCCAGCAGGTTGCTCTTTATGATTATTTGATTTAATTATACTAAACAATCTTGTGAAGGCAGAAGCAGTAAAAAACTTATTAAGATACTGATCTAAAATCAAGCGCCGCAGTAAGCCTTAGCACATCAAGGAAAATACCTGATGCAGGCTTTAAATACCCTGGTGTTAAAGCAGCCGCCTGACAATAAGCTTAGAAAACATTATGAGCCAATAAACTTTTTAATTTACCCTTCAGCTTATCGGGCAACGCTGTTCTTAAAAATGTTTCTACCGCTCTCTTTCTCATTTTCTTTTTTTCATTATTGAGATAAAAACATGGCTGTTTCCTCAATTCAAAATAATAATTGCGCGCAAGCGCATCCTTATACAAGCTAAATATTTCCGCAAGCTCCGGCCGGGTATCAAAATTAAACCGCGTATGGTGCCCGGCTATTGAATTGGGTTGCAAAGGGCTGTAGTGACTAAAATGAAAAAAAACCAGCGGCACTTCGTTTACATAAAAAATATCATTTGTTTTTTGTAACCGGCGCTCATGCAAATTCCAATGCGCCATGTTATAAGCCGGATATTTTTCTATCAATACATTATCGAAATAAGCGGGTATAAGGTTTGCCCAAAGCTGGTCAACAAACAACCCTTTGGACAGATCGATTATACATTGATTTTTCAGACGACTTTGCCACCATTCAAGCATTCTAAAACCATTGGAAGATCTTCGCACCGCTATAAAACCCAGGTTAAAAATACCCGTTTGCATCACATGCAGTTCAGCAGGCAGGGCGGCATCATTAATGGGAGTTGTAAAATGCGGTGTAAGAATTATATCGTTATGCTTTAGGCTTTCCTCCAGCCGTGCAAGCGGCTGAAATATCATAATATCAGGGTCGAAATACACTACGTTCTCTACAGCCGGATAATTATTGAAGAGCCATTCAATATAAAAAGGTTTTACAGAAGTGAGCAATTCCACTATCGTATATTGCTTTATCATATTCTCAAAACCGGAAATAGCTATTTCTTCAACTTCTATCACAATACAATCATCGAAGGCAATATCCAGATCACTCTTCATCTTATCAACCAGCCCGATCACAAACAGCCAGCCGGGATTGGTGCGTTTTATAGAATCATATAAAGTTCTGGCCTGAGCCAGGTAATTAACGGAGCAAAGAGTGAATGCTAAGTTTATAATGTGATGTTTTTAGCTAAACAAATAAAACGGTTGGGCTGAATCTTTCTTTATACATAGATTGAAGCAGAGTTGAATGACGGAATTTCTGAAAATCTGAGCTGACTGATAAAAGCTGAGACAACTGAATCAAGGGCAGGCTCGGAGCTGAACCTGGCAGGAACTGCAAAATTTTTCTCTTTGCTGATTACAGTTAAAGCTTTATCCAGGTCTGCACCATACAATTCTAACACAGATGTTCTTTCCCTGCATACAATAGGTATGCCGTGCTCTTTAAATGCCATAAACGAGCCGCTCTTGCCGGCCAGTTCAGGTAATGTAGCAAGAATACCAAAGTCGGTGTAATGCTGCAGCCAATATGAAATAAACCCAGCCTCCTGTTCCCCAAAAGAGATAAAAAGTACCTGTGGATAATGGTATTGCAATTCATTCCAACTGTTTCTTCCCGCCGGCATACGACCAACAGAAGCAATTACGATCCTTTTATGGCTAAACCGGTAGGTGAACTTTGCCAGCAGTGAATGCAAATCCCAGCTTTTGGCATCAAAGCTGCCAAATAGCGTACCTATTATATATTGTTGCCGGTGTTGCTGCAAATAAACCGGCACAATGGCTTCATAACTTATATTGTATTCCATTATCAAGTTGGAGATATTACTGAACAGGGGTAGCAGACATGTTTCAAAACCCATCCCGGCCAGCCTTTGCCTGTAAACCTCCGTGTTTGTTGAAACAGCAACCGGCAGCAATTGCTTTACTAAAGACCGGATTATGATTTCCTGCAAGCTTCCCCAAAGCCGGAACTTTAAGGATTCCTCCTTTTTTACAGTAAGCTCATGAAACATGATATGCCAATATTTGCCCTTTCCGATCCTCTTTAATCCCGAAGCAAGATTAAAAGGCAATCCCTTTAGGTGATAGCCAAAAGGCACATATTGCAGGCTTATATAACCGGCATCAAACTCATCTGCAAACTGTCTGGCTATCTGTAACCTTTTTCTCCAGGAGACCATAGCATTTAACCGTATCACTTTTACATCAATGTTATCGCAAGTTTGTTTACCCTGCCACTGAGCCGCCTGCATACGACGGTCGTTGATCGCAATTATAGACGCTTTATACCCCTTCTTCACTAAAGCGCAGGCCAGCCTTCGGGTATAATCTCCTACGCCATCTTCACCAGGCTCAAGACTGCTGCAGATAAAAAGGATATTTGTCAACTATATTTTCTTTAAAAATCTATAAACCGGCATTGGCAACAGCCTGTTTAGTACATGATATTTTTTTATAATTGTCCATCCGGGCTTTACTTCAAAAAAAACATCTTTTGTGTATTGAAAGATATCCTTCAGGCTTTTTGTCTTTTCCGTCTCTTTATTTGCTATTTCCCTGGTTTTATGTTTTAATGTATATATTTTAATAAGCATTTCGTCAAAATTATTTTGTACTAAATAAGTAAGGACCGATGATGATGATTTTAAAAGTCGTCTGGCTTTTTCTGATTGCTTTGCAGGGGCTTCCACTTTTCCTGAATAATTTGAATTGTGTACCCGCCATATAGACAAAGGCTGTTGTATAAAAAAACTCTTGCCAAAAGGCAATACAGCAAGTATTAAAAACTCATCTATATACATATCCACTTCTGCAGGGATATCTATTTTTTTCAATACAGATGCCCTTGCTGAAAAAGTTGAACCACCACCATATAAAATATTATTCTGATAAAAGAATTGCAGTAATGATAAGCCTTCTGTTTTTACTTCCAGTATTTCTGCAGGCAAACCTTCTGTACTTTTTGCAATATTTTCATCCTGATTTAAAATTTGTGCAGGAGTTCCTATATGTACTATAGCATCATCCGATTCAAAAACTTCAACAGTCCGTTTTATCTTGTTTGGCAGGAAATAATCATCGGCATCCAGATTAAAAATATATTTGCCAGTTGCCATTTTTATCGCCTTAACCGTAGCAGCCGCTTTCCCCTGATTTGGCTGATAATGATATTGAATGATATCATCTTGAATCTGCTGTTGCAAAACTTCTTTTGTATTATCTGTTGAACCATCATCCACAACAATTATTTCAATTTTATCTTTTGGATAATCTTGCTGTATTATACTTTGAATGGCTTCGTTTAGGTAACGGGCATAATTGTAGGTTGGGATAATTGCAGATATTAAGGGATACACTAATTAGTTTTTAATATACTTATAAAAGCGATAAAATAAATCCATTGCTCTCCCCATTTTAATTTTTAAAATATTGGGCCTGTGTATTTTTTTATCAGGAGCATCTTTACCTTCTTTTATACCTTTATGTCTACAGGTTTCCCAATCAAAACACCAAATATTATCCCAGTGAAACTTTGCAGCGCCAAACTCCTTGAAGTAGGAAAGCACTTCAAAATCATACCACGAAAAAAAAGGGTCTTCAAAATTATTCAAGATAATCCGCCTGTCATCCCACTCCTTAAGCCAGTTTTGCGGAATTATCTCAAATTCTTTTTTTCCATAGAAAAACTTTTCATCAAAGTAGCATTTATATCGAGCTCGTCTTGAATAGACAGGAGTTGTTTTTTTTATATTTTCAATAACAGAATAATATCTGAGTTTAGAGGATTGCACATTCCTGCGGGTATGTGCAAAATGTAATATTTTGATCTCATCGACAAAAAGCTTTTCTCCATAATCATTTCTTGGAATTCTTTGTGAATGAATCAACGATGGATGATGTGGAATTCCATCATCAACATAACCAATGGGAAAAAAATTATCAAGATAGCGAACGCATTTTTTTACTCCCGGCAGCAAATCCGGCTTTTCAAAATAGATAGTTGTCCCTTTAGGATAACTTTTAATTTGTTCCCAAACTGACTCTGCATACAAACTATTGGCCGAGAAAATTTCATCTGCATCTAAAGCAAGTAAAACTATTTTTTGATTTTTAAATAAGGAGCGCGCCATTTCAATTAGTAAAACTTGCCTGCCGGATTCATTAAACTTCGTGACTTCATTATTTATTAAATGGACTTTTTCGAACTGAGAACAAATAAACTTACTCTCATCCGTTGACCCCTGGTCTGCAATAATAATATGATCTGCAAATAAACTGGTAATAGTAAGAAATTGTTTAAGTATCCAACTTTCGTTTTTAATGGGCGTTAATACAATTATTTTACTATCAGTTTTCAAGTTTTTTTACTGCCTTGTGAGAATAACAATAATGATATAAATTCAAAGGTATTCCCCAACAAATCCAGGCCAATTCATTTATAAAACTTTTCCCTTTTTTCGCTTTTAAATATACAAAAGCTTGTCTTACATGAACTTTGATCTGGCTCTTAAGAAATCGAGATGCAGATGTATAACCTAATAATTGGCGATTAGTATTCGCATAAATGCAAAAATTCTTCGAAGCAACATGTATACGAGATAATTTTTTTCGTAAACTGACAATTCTGACAGGATGAACAACCTTAGCATTTTTTAAAAAAAATATTGTATTCATGCTTCTTTCAATATCAAGTTTTAGTTGCTGGTCTTCTTGTGCAGCTATTATTAATTTTTCATTGAATCCTCCAACCTTTTTAAATAATGTTTTCTCAATACAAATATTAGCGCTCCAGAAGCAGCCACCTGTCATATTTACGGGACATTCGGCCATATCACATTTTAATAGTTTCCAGCTATCGGGATATATGGAACCTTCAAATACAGATATATTCGGGTAAGTTTCGATGCCTTTTTGATAAGCATAAAGTAGATTTCTGTCTGGGATACAGTCATCATCAATAAAAATAAACCAGTCTCCCATTGCATATTTTGCTCCATTATTTCTGTTAGCAGCAGGGCCTTTTTTGGGGCCTTCTATCCATTTAACCCATTTATAATTATGGGCAATAAAATCCCGGGCAATATTTTCTTTGCTATCATCGCTAACAACCACTTCATATTCATTTTCTGCTATACTTTGATAAGCATGCGATAACCGAAGCAAACAATTTCCTAACAACTCATTGCGATCACAGGTGGGTATAATTACAGAGATCATTTTAGCAGGCTTATTATCATTTGTTCGTAACGTGCTTTGAGGCTTTCCCATGAATACCCATCATGTACAAACTTTATTGCTTTTGTTTTATAATGCATAATGGGCCGAGGTTCTGATAAACATTGCATAAGCAGACCTTCAAATCGCATATCTATATAAAAGCCATATTCTTTCAATAACTGCCTTTGCACAATATAATCGTGCACTATACAAGGCAGGCCATAACTTAGGGCTTCAATAGTTGCCCTTCCAAATCCCTCGATCAAGGAAGCCAATACAAAATAATCTGCTGCTATATAATACGAAAACACCTCTCCGTGCTTTACATTTTTAATGAAATGCCTCCCTGGTAATTTTTTTTCAGCCAATTTCATTACTGCCGGAGTTTCATCGTCATACTGCCCGATTATTATAAGGAACCAACTTTTATCAAGGAGCGCTATCTCATTTATCAAATAATCCATCCGTTTATGCTGCATGTTAACCGCTCCAACAGAGAGGACTATCTTCTGCCCGGGATTAAAGCCCCATTGCTTTCTTATAATACCTTTTTGCTGAATATTCTTTATTCTTTTGGCAATATCTATATTAAATCCATAAGGCAGGCAGGTATGTTTGCTATCTCCATCACATTTTATACCGATACTATGATAAACAGGCAATAACTGCTGCACATGATCTTCCGTTTTATAAGGCGGCCCGTTTGGAGCGCCGTTTGCAAACAATAGTTTATACGAAAACTTAAGCCTTTTTCGCAGGTGCCATAAATAACTGCCCAACATATAATCGCTATAATAAATTAAAGCCGGCCTTTTAATCACGATCAATGGTAACAATGCCAGCAGAAAGCTTACCTGCTCCAGATAATAAGGCTGCTTTTTAAACAACATGGCCAACCATTTTGTAACCTTCGCATTGCGGTGTAAATTAAAGAGCGTTACCTCCCGTTCGTTTTGTTTGCCGCCACCCTTTAACAGGTAAAGCCTGAAAGCCCTGCAATCTTTCAACACATCAAAACATTCATGGGCGAAGCTTTCATAGCCGCGGTTAATACGGCCAAGGCCCGGGCAAACTATAAACACCGTTGGTTTTTTTAAAGGCATGAGTTAAACAACGCTTTCTTAAATAATCCCAAAAAGCGTTTATCAGATAATGCATAAACAGGGAGTCTCCAGGCTATAGCTAACAACGAATTTATTTTCACATTGATCTTATTTCTAAAAAGAGCGTTTTTTATTCTATGATAAAATATCAATTTAAACATTTTTCTTTCCTGAATACTGTTTAAATACTTTCGATAATTAAGAAAAACCTGGATAGCCTCTGCCTGCATTTCAAAATATTGCGAACCGGTTTTGGTTGAATTATTTATCCTGAAAAAAGACAGTGCTTCCGTATACTCAAACTGCAATGGCCTAGCTAAAGCAATACGACAGTACCATTCCATATCCATACAATAATGATATCCTTCATTCAAAAAGCCTATATTATGCTGAAGTATGAAATCCCGTTTTATAAATACAGATTGGGAAGGGATGATATAATCTGCCGAATAAAAAAAATGAAGAAGGTTATACAAACCTAATTTTCTTTTTTTATTGAACCCATAATACACCGCTTTTTCATCAACATATTCGCCAACATTCACGGCTCCAAAAATAAAATCATATTGTTCAATTGCGGGTTTTGTAAAAATTACTTTAAACGCTTCTTTACTATAAACATCATCACTGTTCATCCAGGCTATATAGTCCCCTGTGGCTTTTGCAAAACCTTTATTTATGGCATGAGATTGTCCGTTATCATTTTCGCTTACCCAGTATGTGATATGCTGTTCATATCTTTTAATTATATCAACAGAATTATCAGTACTGCCACCGTCAATAACAATTAACTCCTTAGCAGGGTAGTTCTGATTGATGATGGAAAGGAGTGTTTCTTCAATGTATGCACCCTGATTATAGGAAGGAATGATAATGGAAAGTTTGGGAAGCATGTTAATCAACCTGTTTCTGAGAATGTTTATATTTAGCTAATGATCTCCAGCAATTGAATACATACCACATCCAAAAAACACTTAGATTAAACCCTTTAAGTCCATCAATATAACCTTTCTTTATAAAATAACTATATCTGAATGCATTTGCTGAATTTTTCAAAAGCTTATAATTGCTATAACGGGTACCATTATTAAACATCCTTTCACCTTCTTTTAAAATATATCGTTTATGTTTTTCTGCCAATTGCCTGTAACTCTTCATCCAATAATGTCTGATATAATTCTTCCCATTAAATTTTATATCAAAATTGGAATACCCTTCCTTTAACTTTCCTTTTTCATGTACCTCTCCGGTAAAAAGATATCTGTTTGTGTTCACCAGAAGGGTTTTTTTTGAAATGCCCCCCCAGGTAGCTCCTTTTAGTTGTTTTTCTTTAAAATAAAATTGCCAGGGAACGGATATAGTTCCTGTTCTTTCGTGTACAAAATCGATTGCTTTTATTATATCATTCTGAAGGGATTCGGTAATTTCCTCATCAGGATCAATTATCAAAACCCATTCATTGGTAGCATAAAAAGCTATATCACAATACAGCTCCTCTACTACTGCAACTCTAGGATGGGGAAACAGCTTTACATTAAACGAACTTGCAACCTCCGTAATGTTATCAGATGATTCAAGATCAATAAGTATTATCTCATTACAGAAGCTTACCGATTTCAAACAAGCCGGTAAAAGATGACTTTCATTGTGTGCAACAACAAATGCAGTAATATTAACTCCTGGCAAGTTTTAATTAAGTTTTCTGTTTGAAGTTCTGTACCAGAATGACCGCAGAATAGTTATAGATTCCTGTGGATATAATAAAAAAATCTTAAAACACAGTTGAACATATTTGCCTAAACTCATCTGCAAATCGAACAAATGATCTACTAAGTTCTTTTGTTTGAATTTCAAATATGCGCCTTTGTAACTCTGTTCAACTACTTCCCTATTTTTATTGATAACCTTAAAATTATAATCTAGTTTTTTAGATAATGAGGTTTTTATCGATATAGAATTTTCTGTTCGCCTATAAACGCTTAATACTTTTCCTGTATATCCAACTAGGCTATCCTGGGTATAACGTATTCTAAAATCCCAATCTTCAAACATTACAAGAGTTTCATCCAGATACCCATGTCTGGCAAAAACATCTTTGCGGATCAATTCAAAGTTATAATTCATTGAATTGGGAAAGTCTGAGTTGATTATCTCTCTTAAGATATTTCCTTCAGGCATTGTTTTTTCAGGTCTATTATTCCATTTTTTTTTAAAGTTCCCATGCTTGTCAACAAACATAAAATTTGAATAAACCACTGAAAGTTCAGGCCTTTGTTTAAAAAGTTGCATCTCAAATTCAATTTTTTCGGGCAAATAGAAATCATCTCCATCCAGTAAGCATATAAAGTCCCCTTTAGCCAATTTATAAGCACTGTTCTTATTTTTAGCGATTCCTACATTAAATGGCTGAAAGATATAGCGAACCTTGTCAGGAAACCTTCCTGCATAATCAAGTATTAGCTGCCTACTTGCAATATCTTCAGAATAATCATCTGCAATAATAATTTCAATATTATTATAAGTTTGACTTAATACAGAGTTCAAGGCGACCTTTAAATATTCATTTTGGTTATAACTTGATATAATAACCGATACTAATGGCATTTGCTCCATAACTAATCTATACCCGCAGCATTTTTTTCACCACCATGTGCATACGTTTAGCCATAAAATATAATTGAAGCTTGCTTGCTGCACCAATATTGAAGAAAAATATTTTTTTTATAGCCCGCACATTATATTTAGGTAATTCTTTTTCAGCCAACTTGAAAGCGATATATTCCTTTTTTATTGTCTTTGCGTAATTACGCTGGCTGATAATATCACGCCTTAACAAGCTTTGTAATAGAGGTACCATTTCCAAAAAATTTAAACCTTCTTTGAATGAACGTTCCCCAACATTATCACCATGCATACGCAGATAATTCAGAAGTTTCCCCGAAATGAATACATCGCCGGTAGTACACAACTCTATCC
>JAEWBD010000462.1 GCA_023391315.1 Bacteroidota bacterium
GTTTACCGTTTCATTCATTTTAAGCTGGAAAAAGATTTCTGCTGCACGGTCGAGCGGATCAACAAAGCGGCACTTACTTTCAATAAACAAACGCACTTCACCGCTTGTTTGCTGCTCAGCCTCACGAATGGCATCAAGAATTTTTGTTTGTTCTTCCTGCGAAAAAAATTTTTGCTGCTTAGATTTAAATAAAGAAAACATTAGCAAAAATTATTTTTTATCAAAATCTACAGATGGAGCTTTTTCCGCACCGGCATCAGCCTGGAAAGGTTGTTTGGGCGTGAATCCAAACCATCCTGCATAAAAGTTATTCGGGAATGTTCTGATAGTGGTATTATATTCCTGCACAGCCGTATTAAAATCGTTCCTGGCCACTTTAATGCGGTTTTCAGTGCCTTCCAATTGTACCTGTAAGCCACGAAATGCATCATTAGCCCGGAGGTTAGGATAATTTTCTGTTACTACCAATAACCTGCCAAGCGCCTGTGACAATTGTCCCTGGGCCTGTTGAAATTCCTGTAATTTTTCAGGTGTAAGATCGTTGGGATCCACTTTTACCTGCGTGGCAGATGCCCTTGCTTTAATAACATTTTCCAGCGTAGTTTGTTCAAAATTAGCTTCACCTTTTACAGTGCTAACAAGATTGGGTATTAAATCGCTGCGGCGCTGGTATTCACTTTGAACATTTGCAAATTTTGCTTTTACGTTCTCATCAAGTGCCACACCTTTTTTCTGGAAAGCGATCGAACCACAACCTACACATCCCCCAATAAGAACAATTAATCCCAGAATTACTATAAGAGCCAAATTTTTTGTTTTCATTACTGATTGAATTTTTGTTAAAGATAGCTATCAAAACAAATACCTCTTCTGCAAATATGACGAGACGTCATTCCATTTTTTTGATACCAGGCTGCAATTTGGTTAAAGCAGCTTATACTATTACTTAAGCGCAAGCAAAACAAAGCTTGCTTTTGTATTTTGTTTATTGATGAGTGGTATTTTGTTGCCCGGTGTAAAAAAGAGAAAATCTCCAGCCGCCATTTTTTTGGTTGTTTCTATTTCACCTGCAATACAAATGAGCAGGTAAGCGCAATGGCCGGCCGGTATTGTTAAAGACTGGTTGGGTTCTATATCTAATTTATAAACATTAACGAGTTGCTCCTCAATAGCAGTTGTAAGGTTTTGCTGCTGAAGCAAAGTGCAGGCATCCGGCGAGGCGGAAGTTTTTACCAGCTCAATATCCATTACATGAAAAACATTGCTACTATCATTATATACCCGGTGTGTAACAGGCTTTGCCGCATAATCCATGTATAAAACCTGTTGCGGGTAAACCCTGGCAGGCAGCTGGCTCTGGCCAGCCATTACTTCAGCGCCCATTACTGATTGCGATAAAAACACGATGACTGAAGGTGTTGCATGAATATGATATAAGCTTGTATCACCCGGAGCAAGGTGTACATCCAGTAACCGCACATAGTCATTTTCCAGCACTTTTTTATGCCTGGGTTCTTCCACTACAGGTACCTGCGCCTGCAGCATGCCGGTTGCGTTACTTAATAAAAGTATGAGTACAATTTTTTTATAATTCATAGCAGAATTTTAATGACAACAGTTAATCGAAGTAAGTTAAACTTATTTAATGCATTTTCAACAGGTACTTTTTCATGAATAACCTTTAATTCCAACAACAGTTTTTCATGTCGCAATAACATTGTTTCTTTGCAACGCTTAAACCAACAAGTACAGGTTGTACAAAAGTATCAACCGCTATGCGGCTTTCCGGGATACATCCTGTTCGGATAAATCAAAATAAAATTAATATTATGAGCAGCATTGTAAAAATTCATGCAAGACAAATTCTTGACAGCCGCGGCAATCCTACCGTAGAAGCTGATGTTATAACAGAAGCGGGCTTTTTAGGCCGTGCAGCCGTGCCAAGCGGCGCCTCAACAGGTATTCATGAAGCGGTGGAACTGCGTGATGACGATGCCAAAGTGTACACCGGGAAAGGTGTTTTAAAAGCTGTATCAAACGTAAATAAAATTATTGCGGATAAACTTGCTGGTTTTGAAGTGAGCGATCAAACCGGCCTTGATGCCAAACTGATTGAGATTGATGGCACCGAAAATAAAAGTAAACTGGGCGCAAACGCCACACTTGCCGTTTCTATGGCAGCTGCAAAAGCTGCTGCGCAGGAAGCAGGCCTGCCATTGTACCGTTATATAGGCGGCACTAACGCACATATTCTTCCCATGCCTTTAAAGAATATTTTAAACGGCGGCGTACATGCTGATAATAAAATAGATTACCAGGAATATATGATCGTTCCGGTTGGTGCAGATAGTTTCAGCGAAGGCCTGCGCTGGGGCGTTGAAATCTTTCATAAACTTAAAAGTGTTTTAAAGAAAAAGGGTTACAGCACCAACGTGGGGGATGAAGGTGGTTTTGCGCCCGATATTCAAAGCAATGAAGAAGCCATTGAAACGGTGTTGCAGGCCATTGAAGATGCGGGTTATAAAGCAGGTTCACAAATTGGTATTGCCTTGGATGCGGCGAGCAGTGAAATGATGAAAGATGGCAAAAACTATACTTTCTATAAAAGCTCAAAGAAAGTAATCACCAGCGATGAAATGGTGGCTTACTGGACAGAATGGGTGAATAAATATCCTATTATTTCCATTGAAGATGGCATGGCCGAAGAAGATTGGGACGGATGGAAAAAATTAACCGATGCCATTGGCAGCAAAGTTCAGTTGGTTGGTGATGATTTATTCGTAACCAATACTAAAATTTTACAACGTGGCATTGATAATGGCATTGCCAACAGTATTCTTATTAAGGTAAACCAGATTGGCACTATTACAGAAACCATTAATGCTGTTCAGCTTGCACAAACAAATGGCTACACAACCATTATGAGCCACCGCAGCGGCGAAACAGAAGATACCACTATTGCTGATTTAGCGGTTGCTTTAAACTGCGGCCAGATTAAAACCGGCTCTGCTTCCCGCACCGACCGTATGGCTAAATACAACCAGTTATTGCGTATTGAAGAAGAATTAGGCAAGAGCGGCGTTTACCCCAAAGGAAAAATTAAGTTCGCCAAATAATTATTCACATATTCACACGTTAGTATTAATCGTTGACAGAAGTTGTAATTTTATTCTGTCAACGATTTTTTGTTATGGGAACAGTAAAAAGTACAATCAGGCTTTTCAAAAACAAATATCTTATTGTTTTAACGGCGTTTGCCATTTTAATGCTGTTTATAGACCATAATGATATTTTTCAGCAGTTGGAACGCCGCAAACAATTAAATGAACTGCTTGCCAGCAAAGCATTTTACGAGAAAAAAATAGAGCAAACCAAAAAGAACCTCTCCGATCTTCAGCATAACGCCGCAGCGCTTGAAAAATATGCCAGGGAAAAATATTATTTAAAAAGAGATAATGAAGATCTCTTTATAGTGCCATCCACAGCGGGTGACCAAAAAAATAACGGGGCAAACAATAATTAGAACATTACTGCCGTTTAATCAATAGTTCTTATCAAGTACCTGTAAGAAAACTGGTAATAAATTCGTTCACCAAAAAGTTTGAGCTATGCCAAATTTTACACCTGAAGACTTATTGTTATACCTGGCCGGAGAGTTGAATGAAGCGCAAAACAAAACCATTGAGGAAGAGTTAAAGACCAACTGGGTTTTGCGTGAAAAATTCAATGTGCTGAAAGAAGCAGGCAAACGTGTTGATGCTATGAAGCTGCAGTCTCCTGCAAAACAAACATTGCAAAATATTATGCGTTATGCCATGCGCAAGCCGGTGAAGGCATAAATTTAACTGTTGAAAAAAATCTGTTCATGACTAATTTCGTGGCCACGAACAGATTTTTTTATGACACGTAAAGAGCGGTTTCAATTTTGTATTGACTATTTTGAAGAACATTTTCCCATCGCCGAAACCGAACTGGAATATAAAAACCCTTATCAATTATTGGTAGCTGTAATTCTTTCTGCCCAGTGCACTGATAAGCGTGTAAACCTTACCACACCCGCCATCTTTCAAAAATATCCTTCTGCCAAAGCATTATCCGAAGCAAGCTTTGAAGAATTGTTTCCATATATAAAAAGTATTTCTTATCCTAACAATAAAACCAAACATTTAATAGGCATGGCGCAAATGCTTATAAATGATTTTGGCGGCGAAGTGCCTATGACGGTGGAAGAATTAATGAAGCTGCCCGGCGTTGGCCGTAAAACCGCCAATGTAATTACTTCGGTTGTGGATAAGCAGCCAAACATGGCTGTGGATACACATGTGTTTCGGGTGGCGGCAAGAATTGGTTTAACGGTGAATGCGAAGACACCGTTGGCCACAGAAAAACAGTTGATTGCTTTTATTCCAAGAGAACTTATCCATAAAGCGCATCACTGGCTTATTTTGCATGGCAGGTATATATGCGTGGCAAGAAATCCGAAATGCGGCGAATGCGGTTTAAAGCCCGCATGCAAATATTATAATGCTGTTATAAAGAAAAAAATGGCAGAAAAAAACTAAGCTTAATTGTATCGCCGTTAATTCACTGCTTTTTTTAATTTAATATTCAGGTCAATAAAAATCTTTTCCGTTTCTATCATCATTTTAAGCTCGTGGCTTTCCGGGTAAATGAGTTTTAATCTCCTGGAGATATTCTGCAAAATCACGTTCCGGCCATTGGTAAGCGACGATGTTTCTATAGGTTTTGTCCAGGCCAGCTTTATATTAATCACTTCATTCTGCACAGCAATAATTATGTTGAGCATGGGATCTTTAATAGTATAACTACACAGTTGTTTAAAAGCATTTTCAACAAGCGGCAGAATTATAAAAGGGGCAATCGTTTCATTGGCAAAAGAGCCATGCACCGAACAGTTTACACGAATCTCTTTTTCAGCGGTTAACTTTTCAAGATCAATATACTGCTGCAGCAATTCAATCTCTTTTCGCAGCGGCACTTTGGATGAAGTGTTCTCATATAAAATATACAACAGTAAATGCCTTATTTTTTTCATAGATTGTGCTGCTACCAACGGCCGTTCGTTAGCAATTATTTCCATACGGGTTAACAAATCGGTAAGAAAGGCTGGCTGAATAGCTTTTTCCTCGTCGGGCTTAAGTTTCAGTTTCTCCTGTTCAAGCAGGTCAAGCTCCTGCTGTTTTATATAATAAAGTTTGCCAAGCTTAATAGAAGCGGCCACACATCCTTCCATATTTATCTGGCTGAATAAAAGAAAAAAATCAGAAGGATAAAGCTTATAACTGCCAACTTCCAGCTTCATGCCAAACAAGCCCCGTATATGTGGCACTATATATTTTGCATTGAGATAATAAAAAAGTATAAAGGCGAGACTTGCTAAAAGCCATAAAAACAACATGCCTGCATACCTGCCTTTATGCAGGAATTTCGGGAACAGGTAATAAATAATAAAGTAACAGAAACACATATCAAGTGGTGTGGTTTCCGCCACTTCAACAAATGCAGCAAAAAAACTTTTTCCAAACCCCCATCTTGGCTCCATAACTATAGCCGACATGAGCGCATAATATACTATCCACAAAAACCAAAACACAGCATGCCTGCTTAAGCGGTAGTTTGGATTATTGGAAAAGATAAAAGGATGAATCTTCATCTGCTATAAAAAATTGGGTATGGTAAAGTAAATTGAATTTTTAATCCGGCTCTAAAAAAAGTACAGGTGGTAAAAACCACCCGTAGTTGTCTAAAATGAGAAAAAAAATTCAATCCTTATGCCTCAAACTTATAATACAGCTGTTGGTAAAATTTCTTAAACATTACCAAAGCATGATTTTTTTATACCGAAGCCTGCGTTTGGCAAGTTTAAGTTGTCTTACAAAGGAAAGACGGTTTAATTTTCAATTACGCCGTTTGTAACTATTAACTTTTTAATTACGATATCTTAAATAAATATTACGTTACCAATAAGCTAAAATGGACACCGCTGCATCTATATTATTTTCTGCAAAGCCAGGAACCTTTTTAAAAAAAGACCTGGCAGTAAAGCTTATAGCAGTGCCAGTGCTGGCAGTACTAATAGTAAACGTTTCGAAAATAATAACCAATAACCGCTATAACTTTTTACAATTGTCGCTTATATATGCCTACTTCATCAGCCTGGCATGGCTTATATGGGAAGGCAATATGCGGCTGCTGCTGTTTCTTAAAGCTAATTTCAGGATGTCCTCAAAAGAATATTATAAAGCCGTTCTTGCTTTATATGGCTTTATTATTTTATATACAAGCTTTATTGCAACAGGTGGCCTCTTTTTATGGCTTAATTTTTCAAAGGAAGATTATTCATCTTATGGAAAAATTTTTCCTGCCGTTATCATTATAGTTATTACGGCTTTGTTTATCGCTAATCTGTATGAGATGTTTTATCTTAAAGCACAGCAACAGGATATAGAGAAAAGAGCAGAGCAGTTAAACATAGCTAAAACTCATGCGGAGCTGGTTGCACTGAAAAACCAGATAGATCCCCATTTTCTTTTTAACTCACTTAACACTTTATCTTACCTTATTTCCTCAGATCCCCAAAATGCCCGTTTATATAACGATACGCTGGCAAAAGTTTATCGCTATATTTTAGTAAGCAGGGAAAAAAATCTGGTATCAGCAGCGGATGAACTTGAATTTTTAAGCAATTTTTTTTATTTATTGAAAATAAGGTTTGACAAAGCTGTAAATATGGTTATTGAAATAAAAAGCATGTCAACTGAAGAAGTTTTTCTCCCACCTATTTCGTTGCAGGTTTTATTGGAAAATGCTATAAAGCATAATGAAGTTAGTTGTGCAAACCCGCTTTTGATAAATGTAATTCTCGCATCAAATTATATCATAATAAGAAACCGCATCGTTAAAAAATCTTATGAGCAGCCATCAACAGGTACCGGCTTACATAACCTTGATAACAGGTATAAATTATTAACCGGTAAAAACATAATTGTTTACAAAAACAACGATTATTTCACTGTTAAACTGCCCATCATATACC